>NZ_BAAAUT010000077.1:0-27596 GCF_039534085.1 Planomonospora alba | reverse complement strand
GACATCCGGTGGCGGCCCCGGCGTGTTCTGGGCGCTACGCGCCCGGCGGGAGCGGTCGGCGTTTACGCCGTAAACACTCTTCCGGCCGGGCCGTGGACACCTCCGGGGCGCATCCGCGCCCGCGTCAGCGGGCGACCGAGGCCGACAGCAGCTCCACCAGCGTCTCCAGGTCCTCCCGGGAGAGCCGGGCGCGCAGCTCGGCCGCGATCACCGAGGGCGGCCCGAGCGGGATGACACCGTGGCCTCCGCCCCCGGTCCGGCGGGAGCCCGCCGTACCGGGCTGCAGGGCGGCACCGCCGTCGCTCACGGCGCGGCCCGCGCGCCCGGGGGCCGGTGCAGCCTCCGCTTCCGGCGTCGCTGCGATCGGAGCGACCGCAGCGACCGGCATGGCCTGCTCCTCCGGAGGGAGCTTCCCGATCTCCCGGGCGTCCTCCAGCTTGAGCGCGCCGTCCGCCAGGGCCTGCTGCAGCTCGGGCCTGAGCTTGAGCAGCACCAGGCGCTGCGAGCCCCAGCCGGGGGACTTGCCGACCTTGCGGCAGGCCTCTCTGAGCGTGATCCCGCGCAGGTCGATCAGCCGCTGCAGCGCCCGTGCCTCCTCCAGCGGCGTCAGGTCGTCGCGCTGGAAGTTCTCGATGAGGGTGCGCTCCTCGGCGGACTCGGCGGACTCGCGGACCTTGACCGGCACCTCGGCCAGCCCGGCCAGCGCGGCGGCGTGCCGGCGCCGGTGGCCGTGCTGGATGACGTACGGCCGGTCGCCGATCTCGCCGGCGTGGTGCGGGTAGGCGGCGAGCCAGACGGCCCGGGGGACGACCACCAGGTCCTGCAGCACGCCCTCGTCACGGATGGTCTCGGCCAGCCCTTCCAGGTCGCGCAGGCTCTCGCGGGGGTTGTCCGGGTTGTCGGCCAGATCCTCCAGCCGCACGGTCTGCGGCCACTTCGGCGCGGCCGGTGCCGCCGGTGCGGCCGCGGCGCGGGGCTGCTGCTCGGGGACGGCCGGCTGGCCGACCATCAGCGCCGCGAGGCTCGTCCTCTTGCCCGCCATCAGACGGTCCCGTTCCGGAGCTGCCCGTGCTCCAGGGCGAGCCGGTAGAAGTCCTCCCTGGCCTCCATCGCGACCCGGTTGCGCGGGTACTGCGTGACGACCAGGCCCTCGGCGGAGGCCCGGGAGTGGATCTTGTAGTGCCGGATCACGGTGTTGGCGAGCGGCCAGCCCTGGTTCCGGACGAACTGCAGGGTGTCGTCGAGGTCGGCGCGGCCGTCGCGCGGGTCCCAGTTGTTGGCGACGACGAGGAAGGGGAGCTTGCGCGGCTTGACGACCTTCTCGATCGTGTTGAAGGTCGGCTGGAACGCCAGCGGCTCCGGCTCGATGGGGATGATCACGTCGTCGGCGTTGTCGAGTACGGCGCGCAGCGCGTCGGCGGCCGCGCCGTCCCCGAGGGGGTCGTCGCCCGAGGAGCCGTCCGACAGGTCGAGCCAGCCGGGGGTGTCGACCCAGACGTCGGTGACGTGCGGGATGTGGCGGAGGTTGGCCAGGCCGGCGATGTCGTCGTGGGCCTGGACGAAGTCGAAGGGGAGCGCGTCGCCGACCCTCTCGGACCACCAGACGGCCGAACCCTGCGGGTCGATGGAGACGGTGACGACCGGGGGGTTCGCTCCGGCCACTCCTCCGACGGTGTCGGCCGTGACGGCGGCGAGGTTGACGGCGAGCGTCGACTTGCCGACGCCGCCTTTCTGATTGAGGACAACATGCACTCTGGCCACGTCGGGCTCCTGTTCCGTGTGCTTCCCGTGTGGTACTTCGGATCAGGAGGCCAACTATTCCAGATGCGGCGGGTGTTCACGGCGTGAACACCCGCCGCCCGCAGACCGGGGTGGGACCTCCGGCCCCGGTCCGTCGCGGGCGGGTCCGCGACCTGCACCGGGCTCCCCGCGGTCGCCCGCGCGCCGGTGCGGCGCCGGGCGGGCGGCCGGGGACGCCTCCGTCCCGCGGGACGGGCCATCGGCATGTCACGACAGGCCCCCGGGAGGGCAGATCCCCCGCCGCCTCCGTCATCCGCGGCCCGCGCGCGCGGTCGTATCGGGCCATGGAGCGTTAGATCATCACGTGGCGTTCTTCCGGTGGGCGGGATAGCCGAGCGTAATGTGAAATATGACCGCTATAGCCAAGGGTGAGGCTTATGTCTGATCCTGAGGCTGACTCACGCGGCGTCCCTTCGGAAGATCTGCGCGGCCCACGGACGTGGCGCGCGGAGCCGGGAAGGAAACGATCACGATGATGACGATGATCCGACGTGCACTGGTGATCACAGGAACCGTTGCGGCTCTGGGACTCACGAGCCAGAGCGCCGCCCTGGCCGACAACAACTGGCCGTATCCCTACGGGGGCTACGGCTACGGCTACCCGGGCTGGGGCAGCAGCTGGTACTACTCCAACTACCAGTTCGCCGGGCCGTACGGGGCGGCCAGCAACTACCTCTACAGCTACGCCTGGTGAGCGTGCCCGCTGAGGCGGTCCGGCGACGGCCGGGCCGCCTCAGCGGTTCCGGGGCCCGGGTGCGGCCCGCGCGCCCGGCCGTCAGAGGCCGGAGCCGTGCATCGGGTTGTGCCTCCACCGGTCGACGTCGCGGATGTACTTCAGCAGCTCGGCCGAGCCGTCGCGCCAGCCGCCGTGGCGGCCGATGGAGACCAGGTCGGCGCCCGCGGTGTAGGCGCCGGTCGCGCCGCCCGCCCGCAGGCTGTGCGCGCTCAGGCCGTCGACGCGCAGCCCGGCGCGGCGCGCGGCCCGCACGAGGATCATGCCGATGGCGTGCCCGGTGAGGCGGCCGTCGGCCGCTCCCCTGCCGGAGGGCGCGGCCCCCGGCACGCCCGCGATGACGCCGTGCCGGTCGACGCGGCGCAGCAGCGGGCCGGAGGTGGAGCCGTGCGCGGCCAGCAGTTCCCGCCAGGCGCGCAACGTACGGACCGGGCAGGTCAGCGGGTCGGAGCCGTACGGCACGGCCACCTGTCGGCCCGCCGCGGCCTGGTCGGTCTTCGACCTGCGCACGGTGACGACCAGCCCCTGCTCGACCTCTGCGACGTCGCCCAGGTCGAGCCCGGCCAGTTCGCTGCGGCGGGCCATCATCGCCCAGCCGAGCACGACCGTCAGCCGGTCGCGCAGGTCTGCCGCGCCGCCGGTGTCGAGCGCGGCGGCGATCCGCCGCAGCTGGGGCACCGCCAGGGCGGCGGCCTGGCGCTGGTTCGGCAGCCCCGCGGCGGCGCGTTCGCCCCGGTACGCCTTGCGGACGGCGCGCGCGGCCGTGGTGTCCGGCGGGACCAGGCCGCTCACCCGGTGGGCGGTGCGGATGCCGGCGATCGCCCGGGTGATGGTGGCCGGGGCCTTGCCCTCGTCGGCGAGGGCTGAGACGTACTCGGCGAGGGTCTCGGCGGTGGCGGGCAGCGCCGTGCGGCCGGTCCGCGCGCACCAGGCGGTGAAGCGGCCCCAGTCGCCCGCGTAGGCGCGGCGCGTGGCGTCCGGGACGCTGGCCGCGATGCGCGCCGCGGTCGCCGCCGAGACCGTCGCGTCGATCTCCGCGGGCTCCCGGGCGTCTCCGGCGCCCCCGGGGGCGATCTCCCCGGCCGGCCCGCCCCGGACCACGATCTCCGCGGTCCGCGCGGCCGCGGTCTCACTGCCGGAGTCGGAGGTGACGGACACGGCAGGACTATACAGCGGCGGATCACGTATCGATCATCTTTTCGACGACGGCGCCCGTTCTCGCGCACAGATTCGCCCCGCTCCGCCCGCGGCCCCGTCCACGCCGCCGCCGGGGCGCCGTTCCCGCAGGTCGCAGTGGGCCGAGGTCTGTCTCAGCTCCATTCACGCCCTGCCGATGGTGGGACCCGGAGCCCCATCACGGAGGAGCGGGTATGCGCAAGGTCAGAATCGGAGTACGGCTCGCGGTGGCGTTCACCGCGCTGCTGTCTCTGCTCGCGGGCATCGCGGTGATCGCCTACGTCGCGATCCAGGACCAGCGCCATACCGCCGCGCAGGTCCGCGATCTGCAGGTCCTCACCAGCCAGGCCAAGGAGATCAAGTTCTACGCGGCCAGCATGAGCGGCTGGCAGAGCGCCTACATCACCGACGTCCACCGCCTGGGCGCCGAGCGGGCGTTCGGCGGCGACTCGGTCAACTACAAGGCCTGGCAGCAGGAGCGCGAGCGCTTCGAGAAGTTCCTGCCGCAGGTGACGGCCGACGTCATGAACGACGCCGAGCGGAAGCTGTTCGACCAGGTCCGCGCCGAGTCCGAGGCGTACTTCGCGCTGAACGACAAGATCGTCGAGACGTACGCGCCGGGCACCGCCGACGCGCTGTGGCAGGGTGACCAGCTGGCCGTCTACGACAGCTGGAGCACCTACTACCGGATCCTGCGGGCCGCCCAGCAGCTCGCCCAGTCCGTCGACCAGCGCAGCGCGGCCGCGGTGCAGGCCTCCGCCCAGGACGCCGCCGGTGCGCAGAGCGCGATCTCCATCGGCACGGCGCTGGCCCTCGTGCTCGGCTGCGCCCTCGCCTACCTGGTCACGCGCAGCATCGTCGCGCCGGTCACCGCGGCCCGGGACGCCCTGCGCACCGTGGCCGACCGCAGGCTGGACGTCGAGCTGCCCACCGAGGGCCGCGACGAGCCGGCGCAGATGGCCGAGGCGCTCAACGAGGCGCTCACCGCGGTCCGCACGGTCGTCACCGACGTGGCCGCCCACGCGGGCACCCTCGCGGACATGTCGACCCAGCTGGACGAGGTCACCAGCGTCTTCGCCGACAACGCGGCCAACACCTCCGGGCAGGCCGAGGCCGCCGCCGCGGCCTCGGCGGAGGTCAGCCACAGCGTGCGCAACGTCGCCGACGGCTCGCGCGAGATGGGCGGCGCCATCCAGGAGATCTCCCAGAACGCCTCCGACGCGGCCCGGGTCGCCACCGAGGCCGTCGCGGTCGCGGAGTCGGCCAACAGCACCGTGAACCAGCTGACCTCGTCGTCGTCCGAGATCAACCACGTGGTCAAGCTCATCACCAGCATCGCCGAGCAGACGAACCTGCTGGCGCTCAACGCCACCATCGAGGCCGCGCGCGCCGGGGACGCCGGCAAGGGCTTCGCGGTGGTCGCCCACGAGGTCAAGAACCTGGCCCAGGAGACCGCCAAGGCAACCGAGGACATCGGCCGGCTCGTGCAGACCATCCAGCACGACAGCGACGCCGCCGTCAGCGCCATCAACCGGATCAGCGAGGTCATCTCGGGCATCAGCTCGTACCAGATGACGATCGCGAGCGCGGTGGAGGAGCAGACCTCGACCACGAACGAGATGAACCGCAGCGTCGCCGACGCCGCGAGCGGCGCCTCCCGGATCGCGGAGAACATCGCCGCCGTGGCCTCCTCGGCCTCGGCCGTCGACGCCGACATCGCCCGCTCGCGCCAGGCCATCGCCGAGCTCGCCGGGATGTCCCGGCAGCTGCGCGAGGCGGTCGAGCAGTTCCGCTACTAGGACCGGCCGGGGCGGTGCCCGCACTCTCCCGGACCGGCCGCGCAGGCCATCTCATCCCCCGATCCCACGTCAGAAGGAAAGAGCACACCGTGCGTAACAGGAAGAAGACCGCGCTGGCCGCCCTGGTCGCGGCCGCCGCGCTGGCGACGGCCGGGTGCGGGGCCCAGGTGGAGACGGCCGCCCAGGCCGCCGTCGGCGACGGCCTGGGGCTGGAGCAGGTCCGCGTCGGCCTCGCCTTCGACCAGGGCGGCCGGGGCGACAAGAGCTTCAACGACGCGGCGGCCGCGGGCCTGGACCGCGCGAAGAAGGAGCTGCAGGTCGACGGCGTCGAGGCCACGCTCGACGAGGAGAGCGAGCAGGAGCGGGCCGCCACGCTGCGCGGGCTCGCCGAGGACGGCCGCAACCCGATCATCGCGGTCGGCTTCCTGTACGCCGCCGCCGTCCAGGAGGTCGCGGCCGAGTACCCCGACACCACCTTCGCCATCGTCGACGACGACTCCTTCAGCGCCTCGAACGTCGTCTCCCTGGTCTTCGCCGAGGAGCAGGGCTCCTACCTGGCCGGTGCCGCGGCGGCGCTGAAGTCCCGCTCCGGCAAGGTCGGGTTCATCGGCGGCGTGCGCAACCCGCTGCTGCAGAAGTTCGAGGCGGGCTTCGCGGCGGGCGCGGCCAAGGCGCGCCCGGGCGTGCGGGTCAGCGCCGACTACATCTCCACGCCGCCGGACTTCAGCGGCTTCGGCGCCCCCGACAAGGCGAAGAAGATCGCCCAGGGGATGCTGGCGTCCGGGGTGGACGTCATCTACACCGCGGCCGGCGGGTCCGGCACGGGCGCCCTGGAGGCGGTCGCCGCGCGCGAGGGCGCCTGGGCGGTCGGCGTGGACAGCGACCAGTACCAGACCGCGGACCCCGGGGTCCGCGACGCCGTCCTCACCTCCATGGTCAAGCGGGTGGACAACGCCGTCTTCCAGGAGATCCAGGCGTTCATCAAGGGCGACCGGAGCGGCGGCGTCAAGCGCTTCGACCTCAAGACCGACGGCGTCGGCTACGCGACCTCCAACGAGAAGGCCATCGCGCCGGTGCGCAAGAAGGTGGACGCCGTCCGCGAGCGGCTCCTGGACGGCAGCGTCACGGCGCCGACCAAGCCCTGACGGCCGCGCGCCCGAGGGCCGCGCCTCCGGACGGCCGCGCCCCCGGAGGGGCCGCCCGCCGTGCGGCGCCGGACCGGCCGGTCCGGCGCCGCACGAGGCCCGCACGGGCTCGGCGGAAGCGGCGGAAGAAGCCCCGGATGTCGTCGACCAGCAGGTCGGGGGCGTCCTGCGCGGCCCAGTGGCCGCCCCGGTCGTACGCGTTCCACGACACGATCGCCTTGTGGTCGCGCTCGGCGAAACGCCGCAACGGCGTGACGTCGTAGGCGAAGCCGGCCAGGCCCGTCGGCTCGGCCGGGTGCTCGGCGTGGTGGTCTTCGTAGTAGAAGCGCGCCGAGGAGGCCGCGGTGTTGGTCAGCCAGTAGATCGTGGCGTTGGTCAGCACGTGCTCGTCGCCGGTGGAGGCCAGCAGCTGGGCGATCCAGGCCAGCTGGCCGGCGGGGGAGTCGGCCGGCGCGTGCGCGAGGTTCTGCGGCGCGGTGCGCTGCAGCTGGGCCTCCCAGGCGCGCCAGTCGTAGGTCTGGCGCCACTGCCGGACCAGCCGTTGCACGTAGCCGAGCGGCACGCCGTATTCCCAGCCGGGCTGGACCGGGCCCTTGGGCGTGCCGTCGGTGACCTCTTCGGGCGGCAGTTCGTCGGTCCAGCGGGTGCGGGCCAGGCGGTCGGCGAGGTCGTCCAGGGCGGCCTGGGGGATCTCGACGCGGAAGGGCGTGATCTCGGTGCTGTTCTCCATGACCCCGGCACCAGGAAGCCATTAGGAAGACATCGTTCCTAATGGCGCGGCAGAATCGGCGGCATGCTGGAAACCTCGGCGCGCCTGCTGCGCCTGCTCGCCCTGCTGCAGACCCCCCGCGAATGGACCGGCACCGAACTGGCCGAACGCCTGGAGGTGAGCACCAGGACCGTCCGCACCGACGTGGAGCGGCTGCGCGCGCTCGGCTACCCGGTGCACGGCACCCGCGGCGCGGCCGGCGGCTACCGGCTCGGCGCGGGCGCGAGACTGCCGCCGCTGCTGCTGGACGACGAGGAGGCCGTGGCCGTCGCCGTCGGCCTGCGCACCGCCGCGGGCGGCACGGTCGCCGGCGTGGAGGAGGCGTCCCTGCGGGCACTGGCCAAACTGGAGCAGGTGCTCCCGTCCCGGCTGCGCCGCCGGATCGGCGCGCTGCACGCCTACACCGTCCCCGTCCCGCCCGACCGGCCCGGACCCCGGATCGACCCCGAGACGCTCACCGCGCTCGCCGCCGCCTGCCGCGACAGCGAACGGCTCCGCTTCGACTACCGCGGCCACGACGGCACGCCGAGCCGGCGCACGGCCGAGCCGTACCGGCTGGTCAACTGGGGACGCCGCTGGTACCTGGTGGCCTGGGACACCGACCGCGCCGACTGGCGGACCTTCCGCGTGGACCGGATCACCCTCCGGCCGCCCGCCGGGCCGCGCTTCACCCCGCGCGAGCCGCCCGAGGACGTCGCCGACCGCATCCGGCGCGGCGTGTCCTCGGCCGCCTGGCGGTACCGGGCCGACGTCACCGTGCACGCCCCGGCCGAGGCGGTCGCCGAACGGATCAACCCCGCGGTCGGCACGGTGGAGGCGCTCGACGCGGACACGTGCGTGCTGCGCACCGGGGCCGACAGTCTGGAGAGCCTCGCCGTCCACCTCGGCCTGCTCGGCTGCGACTTCACGGTGAGCGACCCGCCCGAACTGGTGGAGCTCCTGCGCGCGCTCTCCGACCGCTACCGGCGCGCCACCGGATAGCGCGGCGCCGCCGTACGGCGCACCGGTACGGCGGGGTCCGGCCGTGTCACCGGTCCGCAAGCGGTTTCCCAGCGCCGCCCCCTAACCTCGTCGCGGCCCCGCGTCCCCCGGTACGGCGGACGCGGGGCCCACAGCACGCGGACGACGGCGAGGAGAGACCTTGACGGAGGAACGCGGCCGGACGACCGCCCCGCACGGAGCACGCGGGGAACGCTCCCCGGCCGAGACGGCCCTGCGCACGCTGCGTGCCCGGCTGCTGGAGCTGCACCGCGGCGACGGCATGCCCGGCATGTGGGAGATCGCCCGCAGGATCGGCGCGTCCTTTGGCCCGTCCTCCGGCGCGGAGGACGGGCCGGAGACGGTGGCCTCGGTGGCGGGCCAGGCGGAGGCGCTCGGGCCCGCCACCGTGCACACGGTGCTGCACTGCCGGATCCTGCCCGCCTGGTGGCAGGTGGAGCGGGTCGTGCGGGCGCTGGGCGGCCGGACCGAGCCGGTGCTGCCGCTGTGGGAGGCGGCCTACGCGGCCTCGCCGGAGCGCGCCGCAGCCGACGCCCCGTACCGGCAGGTGGGCGGCGACCCGCTCACCGGCCGCGGCGACCGCCCGCCGGAGGCGGCGCTGTGGCTGTGGGACCCGGCGATCGGCGGATTCAGGATGCCTTCCGGTTGGAGGGTGCCCGATTCCACGGGCGGATACGAGTATCTGCCCGGCGGCCACCTCGGCCACCGCGGCACCGTCCACGCGATGGCCTACAGCCCCGACGGCGACCTGCTGGCGACCTCGGACGAGCGGGGCGAGGTGCGGCTGTGGGACCCGGCCACCGGCGAGCCCGCCGCCGCACCCCTGACGGGCCACGGCCGCTTCGTCACCCGGCTGGTCTTCCACCCCCACGGCCGCGTGCTGGCCGCCGGCGGCGGCACGCAGGTGCGGCTGTGGGACCTGGACGGCGGTGAACCCCTGGGCGGGCCGCTCCTCCTGGACGGCGGCGTCGCCGAGATCGCCTTCCACCCGGACGGCCGCCTGCTGGCCGCCGTGGACGAGCGGGGCGAGGTGCGGCTGTGGGACCCGGCCACCGGCGAGCCCGCCGCGGCCCCCTTCACCTGCCACGCCGGGCGGACGTGGGCGGTGGCCTTCCACCCCGGCGGCGGCCTGCTGGCCACCGCCGGCAGCGACGACGGCGACGGAACCGGCGCGACGGTGCGGCTGTGGGACCTGGACGGCGGCGAGCCCGTCACCCGTGCCCTCGCGGAGCCGGCCGGCCCGATCCTGCACGCGGTCTTCGACCCCGGTGTCGGCAGACTCGCCGCCGCCGTCGCCGACACCGAAGACGGCAGGGGTCCGCTACGGCGCAGGGCCCGGACGGTGTGGCTGTGGGACCTGGACGGCGGCGAACCCGCCGCCGAGCCGTTCTCATCGCCCAGCGAGGACGTCCGGGCGCTGGCCTTCCACCCCGACGGCCGGCTGCTCGCCGTCGGCGGCGGCCACTCGCGCTATCCCGGCCGCAGGATGCAGCTGTGGGACCCGGGCACCGGCTCCTACCGCATCGTGCACAACGGCGCCCACGACCGGCCCGATGACGTCGAGGTCCTGGCCTTCCACCCCGGCGGCGGCGCCCTGGCCACGGGCGGCGACGCCGGGGTGCAGCTGTGGACCACCCTCGCCCCACCGGTCGGCTCCCCTCTCGTCCACCGGGCCGAAGACGTCCACAGCGTGGTCTTCCACCCCGCAGGCGACCTGCTGGCCACCGTGAGCCGCGAGGGGACGGCGCGGTTCTGGGACCCCGCCACCGGTGAGCCCGCCGCGGTGCCGCCGCTCTCCGGCGGCAAGGTCGTCGAGGTCGCCTTCCACCCGGACGGCCGCCTGCTGGCCGAGGCGGACGGCGAGGGCACGGTGCGGTTGCGGGACGCGGTCACCGGCGAGCCCGCCGGGGCTCCCCTCCCCGAGCACAGTCCTGACCCGTTCATCAGGATCGCCTTCGACCCCGGCGGCCGGCTGCTCGCCACCACCGACTTCACCCTCACGTACTACGACACCCACTACGACAGCGTGGTGTGGCTGTGGGACCCGTTCACCGGAAGGCTGCTCGACTGCCTGCACACCGAGCACCGCATCGAGGCCATGGCCTTCCACCCCGGCGGCGGGCTGCTCGCCGTCGCCGCCGGCGGCGCGGTGCAGCTGTGGGACCCGGCCACCGGGGAACCCGCCGGAGCCCCCCTCCCCGGCAGCCCTCACGCCAGCGTGCCGGTGAAGTCGCTGGCCTTCCACCCCGGCGGCGGGCTGCTCGCCTCCACCACCGGCAGCGCCGGGAGCGGGGTGCGGCTGTGGGATCCGTCCACCGGAGAACGCGTGGGCGGGACCTTCGGCGCGCAGGAGCGCACCGGCATCTCCGCCATGGGCTTCCACCCCGCCGGCGACCTGCTGGCCACCGGCTACAGCGACGGCACGGTGCGGCTGTGGGACCCGTTCACCGGGGAACCCGTCGGCACGCCGATGGCCGGGCACTTCTGCGGCGTCAACGCGCTGGCCTTCCAGCCCGGCGGCGACCTGCTGGCCACCGCGGGCGATGACGGCACGGCCCGGCTGTGGTGCCGCAGGCGCCCCGGCTGACGTCCGAGCCGCCTCCGGCGCAGGCCACCCGCGCGCCCGCCCGCCTCCGGCACGGTCGCCGTACCGGAGGCGGAGCACGCCGCCCGCCGCTCTACGCGGAGGCGTCGTCCTGGGCGGAGGGGCCGTCCTGGGAGGGGACGCGCTCCGGGCGCCCGCCGGGCCCGCCGCCGAACCCGCCCCCTGCCGGGGCCTCCCCGGCCGTCGCGGTCGCGACCTCCGTCGCCGAGCCGAGCTCCCCGGAGGCGGCGAGCCCGCCGATGTCCGTCCCGGCGGCCGTCCCGCCGGTGTGGACGGTGTACTCCTGGCCCGCGGTGACGCCGGCCGAGGAGAAGACGACGCTCTGCACCGCCTTCGGGGCGACGTAGGTCGCCACGACCGTGCCGCCGGAGTCGGCGATCTGCACGGTGGTGCCCGCCGCGACGGCCGTGTCCAGGGTGACGGCCACCCAGCCCTGCGCGGAGCCGGAGTCCGGCGCGACCACCATGCCCGCGCTGCCGGCGGCCAGCAGCACGCCGCCGCTCACCTGGACGCCCCCGTCGGCGTCGAGCGCCCCGTTGCCGGCCCCGGCCGGCCCGTTGACCACGACGGTCCCCCCGGAGACCGCGACGGTGCCGTTGGAGTCGAGGCCGTCGCCGCCGGAGTCGACGACCAGGGTGCCGCCGGTGACGGTGAGGGAGTGATCACCCGCGGCCTCGCCGCCGGGGCCGCCCCACGCGTCCCCCGACCCCTGCTCCGCGGTGCTCCCGGTCGTGCCGCCGGCCGCGTTGACCCCGTCGTCGGAGGCGACGACGGTCACGTCACCGGAGTTCACCGTGATGTGGGCGCCCTCCAGCCCCTCGGCCGAGCGGGTGACCTCGACGGTGCCGCCGTCGACCACCAGGGCGCCCTCGGCGTGCACGGCGTCGTCGCCGCTGGCGGCGGTGAGGTCCGCGCCGTTCAGGTGGACGGCCCCGTTGCTGTGGACGGCGTCGTCGGAGGAGTCGGCGCCGACGGTGCCGCCCTCCAGCACGACGATCACCCCGGCCTTGAGGCCCTTGGCGGAGGTCTCACCGTCTCCGGCGCCGCTGCCGCCGCCGGAGACGGCGGTGAGCGTGCCGCCGGTGACCACCAGGTCGGTGGCGGCGTCGACGCCGTCGCCCCCGGCGGTGACCGTGACCGCCCCGCCGGACACGGAGACGTAGCCCGCCGCGGCGTCCTCGGTGTCGTCGGCCTTGACGCCGTCGCCCCCGGCGGTGACCGTGAGCGTGCCGCCGGAGACGACGACGTAGTCCTTGCCCCGGATGCCGTCGTCGGCCGCGCCGGCGACCGTGACGGTGCCGGACCGCACGACCAGGCCGTCCTTGCTCGCGATCGCGTCGTTGCCGTTGCCGTGCACGGTGAGCGCCCCGCCGCCGGTGACGGTCAGGTCGGCGGCGCTGAAGAGCGCGGCGTTCACCTCGGCGTCCTCGGCGTAGGAGGAGGCGTCGGAGAGGGTGTTCTCGCTGCCGTCGGCCAGGACGACGACGAGCTCCCCGGCCTCGGTGGCGGCGATCGCCGCGGTGGAGGAGCTGGAGATGTCGGCGCCGTCGAGGACCAGCGTGACGGCGGCGTCGGGCGCGTCGACGACGACCTGCCCCTCCAGGGTGCCGGAGAGCCGGTAGACGCCCGCGGCGGTGACCTTCACGGTGGCGCCGTCGACCGTCACCGCGTCCGCTCCGGTCCCGGTGGCGCTCGCCGACCCGCCGGTGAGCGCCACCTCCACGATCTCGGACTCCTCGTAGGAGACGTCGGTGCCGCCGGAGTGGTCGGCCGTGTCGGCGGCCAGCACCTCCGCGGCGCTCTGCGCGGCGTCCGCGGTGGCCGCGGACGCGGCGGCGGATGCGGAGGCGGTGGTGGCGGCCGATCCGGCTCCGGTGGAGCAGCCGGTCAGCGCGGTGGCGGCGAGCAGCGCCGCGGCGAACGCGGCGGACGCCTTCTGGCGGATTCTCATGGTGGTCCTCAGCGGTGCGGGTGGGTCCCGGGTGCGGGAACGGGGAAATGGCGCCGCAGCACGGGCAGCCAGCGGTGGGCGGGCAGGCCGGGCCGGAGCGCGGCCAGCCCTGTGGCGTACTTCGACACCGGGGCGGGGCGGTGCCCCAGCGACCGGAGCAGCCGGTCGGCCTCCGAGGCGGACCGGCCGGACTTCGTCTCGACGATCGCGCGTTCCGGCAGGTGGAGCACGGTCCCGTCGGGCAGCGCCCAGGACAGCTCCGTGTCGACGGTCACCCTGCTGCCGGTGGACGGGACGAAGAGGGTGGTCCGCCGGTAGCGCGTGGTCAGCACGGGGACGAACCGCAGGCCGTCGGCGGGGATCGCGGCCTCGGCGAGCACCGCGCCGGCGTACGCCCGCGCCTCGGCGCCCAGGTGCGACCCGTCACCGGTGTACGGTGTGCGCCGCTTGACGGTCGTGCCGCGCAGCCCCCGGATCTTGACCTCCGTGAAGTGCTCGCCGGAGTCGAGGTAGCCGCGGATCCTGAGCTTGAACCGGCGGCGCCGGCGGCGCGCGGCGGCCAGGTAGCAGTCCAGCTCCGGGGTGTCGAAGTAGACCGACCGGTAGGAGAAGGCGTGCCGCCGGTCGATCCGGAGCACCCGCACGTCGCCGGGCAGGCCGTGCAGGAAGGCCGTCAGGCCGGCCGCCGGGAGGAGGTACTTGCGGTCCAGCCGGGTCAGCAGCGACGCCCGGGCGGTGAGCTCGTCGAGCGTGATGGGGCGGAACCGGTCGAGGCCGTCGGCGGGGATCACGCGGCCGTCACCGCCAGGTCGCGCTCGGCGAGCCCGTCGCGGCCGTCGTGGCCGTCGTGGCCGTCGTGGCCGGGGCGCCGCCCGGCGACGTAGCGGACCTCGGCCAGCGTGCTGTCGTTGACCAGGTCGACGTGCTTGATCGACAGGTTGACGACCCGGCCGCCGAGCAGCACCTCCAGGTGCGAGCGGAGCGCCTCCTCGTCGGTGTGCGCGACGTCCAGGCGGATGGTCTGCTGCCGGTGGCGGCGGAACAGGCGCGGGTGGTCGCCGACGAAGAGCGCGGCGACCACCAGCAGCATCAGGCCGGCGGTCGCCGCGCTCATCGAGCCGCTCAGCCCGGCCAGCAGGCCGAGGGCGAGCGCGGCGAAGTAGTACGCGACCTCGTGCTGGGCGATCTCGTCGGACCGGAGCCTGATGATCGAGAGCACGCCGAACAGGCCGAGCCCCAGGCCCGCCCCCACCGTCGAGGAGCCGAGCACCGCCGACACCGCCAGCACGCCGATGTTCACGCCCAGGAAGGCGGTCACCAGGTCGCGGCGGTGGTGGCGGGGGAAGTAGACCCCGAAGGTGAGCACGGCGATCGCGGCCAGGTCGGCGGCGATCATCATCAGCTGGTTCACGGCTGGTCCTTCGTCCGGAAATCTCGGTACGACGTCCATTCAGCCGGTCGGCCCTGTGCGTCCGCTGTGAGAGCCCTGTGCCGGGGGAATGACTGCGCAGATCCCGCGCCGGGACCGTCAGGTCGTGGCGCGGCGCCTGCGGGTCCTGCCCGGGAGGACACGGCCCGGCCGGTCAGCGGGCGGCCGTCGTGCGGTCCCCGCCTCCGGCGGATCGCGGCGGTTCCGGTCCGCCCGCGCCGGGCTCCGGCGCCGGTCCGCCGCCGGCGAGCGGCAGCCGTACGGTGAACCGCGTCCGGCCCGGCGCGCTCTCGGCCTCCACGGTCCCGCCGTGCGCCGCGACCACCGCGTGCACGATCGCGAGCCCGAGGCCGGTGCTGCCGGCGGCCCGGGAACGGGAGCCGTCGCCGCGGGCGAACCGCTCGAAGACGTGCGGCAGCAGCCCGGCCGGGATGCCGGGCCCGGTGTCGGTGACGTGCAGCACCGCGTATCCGCCCGCTGTGTCCGCCGTGTCCTTACCTGCGCTCTGCTCCGTGTCCTTCGACGGGTCCTTCCCCGCGCCTTTCGCCGTGCCCTGCCCCGTGCCCGCCTCCGCGCCCACGCCGACCGTGACGACGGTGCCCTCCGGCGTGTGGGTGCGCGCGTTGGCCAGCAGGTTGGCCAGCACCTGGTGCAGCCGCTCCGCGTCGCCGGTGACCGTGACCGGCTCCTCGGGCAGGTCCAGCCGCCAGTCGTGGCGCGGACCGGCGGCGTGCGCGTCGCTGACCGCGTCGACCGTCAGCGCCGTCAGGTCGACCGGCTCGCGGGCGAGCGGCCGCCCCGCGTCCAGCCGGGCGAGCAGCAGCATGTCCTCCACCAGGGACGTCATCCGCCGCGCCTCGGACTCCACCCGGCGCAGCACGTGCGCCACCTCCGGCGGAACCGCCTGGCCGCCGCGCCGGCCCAGCTCGGCGTAGCCGCGGATCGCCGCCAGCGGGGTGCGCAGCTCGTGGCTGGCGTCGGCGACGAACTGGCGCACCTGCGTCTCGCTGGCCTGCCGCGCGGCCAGCGCGTCGCCCACGTGGTCGAGCATCCGGTTCAGCGCCGCGCCGACCCGGCCGGCCTCGGTGCGCTCGTCGGCGTCCTCCTCGGCGACCCGCTCCGGCAGCTCCACCGCGCCGCGGTGCAGGGTCAGCCGCGAGACCCGGGTGGCGGTGTCCGCCACCCGCGACAGCGGCCGCAGCGCCCGTCGCACGATCACCACCCCGGCGTAGCCCGCCACCAGCAGCACCAGCACGGTCGCCCCGGTCACGACGGCGGCCACCCGGTAGAGCGTCTCCCGCGTCTCGGCCAGCGGCAGCCCGGTGACCAGCACCGCGCCGTCCGGCATGGAGCGCGCGACCACGCGGTAGTCGCCCAGTCCGCCGAGGTCGTAGGTGGCCGGGGCGGCGTCCACCGGCACCGACAGCAACGTCGCGTCCAACGCGCCGACCTCCGGCTCGGCCTGCCCCTGCTCCACCAGCACGGCGGCGCTGACGACCCGGCCCTCGCAGATCCGCGCCGCCAGCGTGCCGATGGCCTGGCCCCGGGGGAACTCCCGCTCCCGCGGCTGCGCGCAGCCGGACGGGTCGGCACCGCCCGGCTCCCGGCCGTCCGCCTCCTGCCCGGGCTCGGCCGCGAACCCGCGCGGAGCCCGGCCCGCCGCCGCCGCCAGCTGGTCGTCGACCCGGCCGTAGAGCACCCTGGCCAGGGTCGTCTCGGTGGCCACCCCGACGGCCAGGAACGCCAGGGTCAGCAGCGCGAGCATCGCCGCGACCAGCCGGGCCCGCAGCGACCAGCCCGACCACCCCCGCCGGCGGCTCGCCCGGCGCGGACCGGGCGGCGTCCCGGTCCCCCGGTCCGCCGGAGCCCCGGCCGCCGGGTCCCGCGGCCCCCCGGGCACCGGGGCCGGAGGCTCAGTCGCCGGGCCTGAGGACATAACCGGCGCCGCGCAACGTGTGGATCATCGGTGACCGGCCGGCGTCGATCTTCTTGCGCAGGTACGAGACGTACAGCTCCACCACGTTCGCCTGCCCGCCGAAGTCGTAGTTCCAGACCCGGTCCAGGATCTGCGCCTTGCTGAGCACCCGGCGCGGGTTGCGCATCAGGAAGCGCAGCAGCTCGAACTCCGTGGCCGTCAGGGTGATCTCGTCGCCGCCCCGCCGCACCTCGTGGCTGTCCTCGTCCATGACCAGGTCGCCGACGACGAGCAGGGAGTCGGGCCGCGTGTCCGAGCGGGCGGCCCGGCGCATCAGCCCCCGCAGCCGCGCCACGACCTCCTCCAGGCTGAACGGCTTGGTCACGTAGTCGTCGCCGCCGGCCGTCAGCCCGGTGATGCGGTCCTCCACCGAGTCCTTCGCGGTCAGGAACAGCACCGGCACGTCCGGCTCGTCCCCGCGGAGCCGGCGCAGCACCTCCAGCCCGTCGATGTCGGGCAGCATCATGTCGAGCACGACGGCGTCCGGCCGGAAGTCGCGCGCGGCCCGGACGGCGCCCAGGCCGTCGCCGGCGCTGCGCACCTCCCAGCCCTCGTAGCGCAGCGCCATCGTGAGCAGTTCCGCCAGGGTGGGCTCGTCGTCCACCACCAGCACCCGGAGCGGACCGCCGTCCGGCCGGCGCAGCCGCCCCCGGGCGTCCGCATTCGCCATCGTCATGGTCCGATCATCGGCGCCGACCCTGTGACCTTGCCCTTTCCTCCCTGTGTATCACCTGTGCGCCGCGGTGACCTGCGGCGGAACGGCCGCGCGGGGAGGGCGGCTTGCGCCGCACGGCCGGCACCCGCCCCGGCGGGCGGCTCACAGCGGGCGCACAGGCGTCTCATGCCTGACGCTCAGGACCGCCGGTGAACCTGGGGCCAGTCGAGAACGCCAGGAGAGAGCATGAGCGACCACGAGACCCCGCACGGCGCCTCCCGCGGGGAGCCCGGCCCCACGCAGTCCCGTCCCGGCCCGGAAGCCGGACCGACCGGCCCGCAGGAGGCGGCGGTGGCCGGGTCGCCGACCCGGGAGGAGGGGGCGGCGACCGGGCGTCCCGGCCCGCAGGAGGCGGCCGCGCCCGGCCCGCAGGAGGCGGCCGCGCCGCCCGCCCCCGCGCCGGGCACGGGTACCGGGCAGTCCGCGCCGCGCCCGGGGACCGCGTGGTACGAACCGGCGGCACCGTCGGGAGGGTTCCCGGACGGCCCGCGGCCCTGGACCCGCCCCGCCTGGCTGCGCGGCCGTACGGCACTGGCCGGGGCGGCCGCCGGACTGGTGCTCGCCGGCGGGATCGGCGGGTTCGCGCTGGGGCACCTGACGGCCGGCCACGGCGCCCGGCACGCCGGACCGGCCGGCACCGGGCTGTCCCAGAGCGACGACGGCCACCCCCACAGGCGCAGCGCCCCGGGACGGCCGCCCGCGGACGCCGGTAGCGGATCCACGGAGAGCACCGAGCCCAGGTCCGGCCGGGACGGGACCGGCACGGTCTCCGGTCAGGCCTCCACCGGTCAGAGCTAGCGCCGCGGGGCACGGCGGTCCGACCGGGGCGGCCGCCCCTTCGGCGCCTACCCGGCCGGTGCCCTCCCCGTCCGTCTCCGGGCGGGCCGTCCTCCTCAGGTTCGCGTCCCGGCCGCCGATACGGGGGCGATAGGTGTCAGAACCACCGGCGCTCGCACGTGGTCTGCACTGGAGCTCTCACCGGACGGGGCTGCTCATGAAGATGTCGAACCTGCCGATCAGCCGCCGACTGGGCGCGGGGTTCCTCGTGGTCGTGCTCAACATGGTGCTGCTGACCGCCTTCGGGGTGGCGCGGGTGGAGGAGATCAACACCGGGCTGACCACCATCAACGACCTCAACAGCGTCAAGCAGCGCTACGCGATCGACTTCCGGGGCAGCGTGCACGACCGGGCCATCGCCCTGCGGGACGTGGTGACGGCGCCGAGCGCGGCGGAGGCGACACGGGAGACCGAGCACATCGAGAAGCTGGCCGGCGACTACGCCGATGCGGCGGCCGAGCTGACGGCGGTCTTCGCCGACCCCGGAAAGGTCAGCGACGCCGAGAAGAGCGCGCTCGCCGAGATCGAGCGCATCGAACGCCAGACGCTTCCGCTGATCGACCGGACCGTCGAACTGCGGACGGTGGGCGAGACCACCGAGGCGTTCGAGACGCTGGCTCAGGCCAAGCCCCTGTTCGTCGACTGGCTCGCGGCGATCAACAAGCTGATCGACCTCGAGGAGTCGATGAACCAGGCCGAGACCGCGCAGGTGCGTGCCGCCGCCGACGGGTTCCGGACCTTCATGATGCTGGTGTGCGCGCTGGCCATCGCCATCGCGGTCGCCGTGGCCTGGTGGCTGACCCGCAGCATCACCCGGCCGCTGGCCGAGGCGAGCACGGTCCTGGCCGCGGTCGCCGACGGCGACCTGACCCGCCGCGTGAACGCCGTCTCCGATGACGAGGTGGGCCGGATGGGACGGTCGGTGAACACCGCGCTGGAGAAGATCGGCCAGGTCATGGCCGAGTTCACCCGCAGCGCCGACGAACTGGGCGCGACCAGCGGCCGGATCGGCGAGCTGTCGGCCCGCATCGCCGACGGGACGGAGGGCTCCTCGGCCCAGACCGACGTCGTCGCGGGCGCCGCGGCGGAGGTCTCGCGCAACGTGCAGACCGTCGCGGCCGGCACGCAGGAGATGGGCGAGTCCATCCGGCAGATCGCGCACAACGCCACCGAGGCCGCCGGCGTCGCCGGACGCGCGGTGTCCGCGGCGGAGACGACCACCGCCACCGTGGCGCGGCTGGGCGACTCCAGCCGGATGATCGGCGACGTCGTCAAGGTCATCACCTCCATCGCCGAGCAGACGAACCTGCTGGCGCTCAACGCCACCATCGAGGCGGCGCGCGCCGGCGACGCGGGCAAGGGCTTCGCGGTCGTGGCGGGCGAGGTCAAGGACCTGGCGCAGGAGACGGCCAAGGCCACCGAGGACATCGCCAAGCGGGTGGAGGCCATCCAGACCGACACCGGCAGCGCCGTGGCGGCGATCACGGAGATCTCCGAGATCATCACGCGGATCAACGACTACCAGACCACCATCGCCGCCGCCGTGGAGGAGCAGACCGCCACCACGGTCGAGATCAACCGCAGCGTGGCCGAGGCCGCGGCCGGGTCCGGGCAGATCGCCGACAACATCGCCGGCGTGGCCTCCGTCACGAAGAGCACTGCGGAGTCGATCGGGCGGTCGCGGCAGGCGGCGGAGGAGCTGTCGCAGGTCTCCCGGCGGCTGCGCGAGCTGGCGGCGGGCTTCCGCTTCTGACGGCGGACGTCGCCGGAGGTCAACCGGCGCCGCCGGCGCCGATCAGTTCGAGGAAGGCCGCGGCGGCCGGGGACGGCCGGTCGTCCCAGATCAGGTGCTCCACCCGCGTGGGGGCGCCGCGCAGGCGGATGACGCGCAGGTCGGGGAAGCGCGGCGCGTACGCGGCAGGCAGCATGCCCACGCCGAGGCCCTGCCGTACCAGGTCGACCATGAGGTCGGCCGACGACACCTCGAAGGGCACCTCGCGCCGCACCCCCGCGGCCGCGAAGGCCTCGTCCGACTGCACCCGCCCGGCCGCGCCGGCCCGGAAGTCGATGAACGGCTCGTCCGCCAGGCTCCGCAGGTCCGCCTCGCGCTCCGTGCGGTGGTGGTCCGGCGCCACCACGGCGACCAGCTCGCCCGCGCCGAGCCGG
The DNA here is from genome assembly GCF_039534085.1 of Planomonospora alba. NCBI lineage: Bacteria > Bacillati > Actinomycetota > Actinomycetes > Streptosporangiales > Streptosporangiaceae > Planomonospora > Planomonospora alba. The sequence goes on along the minus strand of NZ_BAAAUT010000077.1, from coordinate 7,497 downwards.
CGGCTGCGCACGCCCTTCGGTTCCGTGCGGGGCGGCAGGCCCAGGAACGCGACGTCGACGGCGCCCTGCCGGACCCGCTCGACCAGGGCGTCGCTGCCCGCCGAGGTGAGCGTGATGTGCACCCGCGGATGGCGCCGGCGGTAGTCCCTCAGGGCGACCGGCAGGTCGACGGCCGTCACCGTGGGGATGGCGCCGACGGCGAGCCGCCCGCGGATCTCCCCGCCGGCGGCCGCCACCTCGGCCCGCGCGCGGTCCGCGGCCTCCAGGCACTCCCTGGCCGCGGGCAGGAACGCCTCCCCGGCCGCCGTCAGCCGTACGCGGCGGCTGGTGCGCTCGAACAACCGGGCACCCAGCTCCCGTTCCAGGGCGGCGATCTGATGGCTGAGCGCCGACTGCACCACCCGGCAGCGCTCGGCCGCCCGGGTGAAGTTCATGGTCTCCGCGACCGCGAGGACGTACCTCAGTTGCTGCAGCTCCATCCATTCATCATGGATCACGATCGATCATGATGAAAAGTATGTGTTGGACTGATTGATCGGTCGGCCCGCACCCTTGATCGCATGACGGAAACCCTGAAGCGGGCACCCGTTGCCGCGGCCCCGCCGCGCCCGCCTCACGGGCCCGTGCTCCTGATGCCGGCGGCCACCGGTCACCGCCGCGGGCGCGCTGCCGTCCGCCGCGGTCAGCGCGCTGCGGACGGCCGTCGCCTTCCTGCCGGCCGGGCCGCCGTACGGCCGGCACCGGGCGGCCATCGGCATGTTCGGCCTGGGGCGCTGGAACGCGCCCGGGCCGGCGGGAGCCGGCCGATGCCGTAGGCCGCCCCTCCACCCACGCGCCCATCACGTCGACGATCGGAAAGAAGACCATGCCCCCACGTGACATACAGCCCCGACCGGCCCTGCGGCCGTGGCTGGGCGTCGCCGCGATCACCGCCAGCCTGTTCGTCTTCCTCACCACGGAACTCATGCCCGTCGGCCTGCTCACCCCGGTCAGCACGAGCCTGGACATATCCGTGGGCGCCGCCGGGCTGATGGTCACCCTCTACGGCGTCTCCGCCGGGCTGGGCGTGCCCTTCATCGTGGCCTGGACCAGGCGCGTCAACCGGCGCGTCCTGCTGTCGGCGCTCCTGGTGATCCTGACCCTCGGAAACCTGGTCACCGCCGTCGCGCCGAACTACCCGCTGGTCCTGACGACGCGGCTCGTCATGGGGTTCGCCAGCGGCGTGTTCTGGGCCATCGGCGTCAGCATGGCGATGCGCCTGGTCCCGGAGCGCCACGCCGCCCGGGCCGCCGCGGTCGTCATGTCCGGCATCTCGGTCGCCGCGGTCGCAGGCATACCGCTGGGGACGGCCCTGGAGAGCCTCACCGGCTGGCGGACCACCTTCCTCGTCTGGGCCGGCCTCAGCGCGCTGGTGCTCCTGGCGGTCGCCGTCCTGATCCCGTCGCTGCCGTCGGCGAACGCGGTCCCCGTCCGGGAGGTCTTCGCGCTCCCGCTCAGGAACGCGCGGCTGCGGTCGGTGCTGCTGGCCGTCGTGCTGTTCGTGCTCGGCCACTTCGGCGCGTACACCTTCGTCCGCCCCTACCTGGAGGGCGGCGCCTCGGCCACGCCCCTCTTCATCACCATGGTGCTGATGATCTACGGCGCCGGAGGCGCGGCCGGCAACCTCCTCGCCGGGCACACCGTGGGCAGGAGCCTGAGGGGAAGCTTCATCGCCGGCTGCGCGGGGCTCACGGCGTCCCTGCTGCTGCTGCTCGCGATCGGCCACGGCCCGGCCGGCGCCGTCATCACGATGGTCCTGTGGGGCCTGTCCTTCGGCGTCGTCCAGCTCTCCCAGGTCAACCTGACGCAGGCCGCCGCACCCGAGACCTTCGAGGCCGCGATGTCGCTCAACACCATGGCGTACAACACCTCCATCGCGCTCGGAGCGCTCTTCGGCGGACTGCTCGCCGACCACCTGGGCGTCACCAGCGTCGTCTGGTACGGCGTGGCGCTGACGGCGGCCGCGCTGCTGCTCGCCCTCGGCACCCGCCGCGGGACGGCCGCGCGCGCCGTCCCGGACGACGCGCCGGCGGCCGCCCGCGGATAGGCCGGGCCACCGGCGGCCCTCCCAGCGGGGGACCCCGGTACCTGCCGCACCGCCGAGGTCCCCCGGCTCCGGCTCTCTCAGCGGGAGTCCCCGGCGCCTGCCGCACCGCCGCCCGGCCTGCGGGCCAGCAGGTAGCCCTGCGGGTGCTTCTCCGCCCCCTCGGGCTCGCGCAGCAGCCGGGCGGCCACCTCGAACCCGGCCCCGCCCAGCAGGCCGGCCAGCAGGTCGAGCGGCCACCGGTAGGCGGGCGCCACCTTGTGGTCGTACGGCTCCGCCTCGCGCATCGACCCGTCGCCGGACATGAAGGCCAGCAGCAGGTGACCGCCCGGGGCCAGCACCCGGTGGAACTCCGCGACGGTCTCCGGCAGGTGCTCCGGCGGCGTGTGGATGGTCGAGTACCACGCCAGCACGCCGCCGAGGCAGGCGTCGGGCAGGTCCAGGCCGCTCATCGAGCCCTCGGTGAAGCGCAGGTGCGGGTGCGCCCGCCGGGCGATGGCCACCATCCGCGGCGACAGGTCGATCCCGGACACGCTCACGCCCAGCCCGTGCAGGTACGCCGCCATCCGGCCCGGCCCGCACCCGACGTCGGCGATCGGACCGGCGCCGGAGGCCCGCACCAGCTCGGCGAAGACCCCGAGCATCGCCCGGTCCAGCGGCATCTTCTCCAGCAGGCCGTCGACGAACTCGGTGTAGGGGACGGCCAGGGCGTCGTAGGAGGCGCGGGTGACGGTGATGAAGTCCGGATCGGTCATGGTCGGGCACCGTACCCGCCCCGCGCGGGGAGGGGCCGGGCGAGGTGCGCTTCCACGGCATCAGGGACGGTCGCATCAAGCGGTCGGGTGGAGCAGGACCCGTGGCCGGGAGCCGCCTCCGCCGGACGCGCACCACCTGTCAGGCGTCGAGGTCCGACACCTCGACCACGGTGAGGTCGCCGGAGACCTCCCGGACGGTCTCCTTCCAGCGGTGGTGGTCGAGAGTGAGGATCGGAGTGCGCCGGTTCAGCGCCGTCTCGGCGGTCTGCACGTCCCACAGATGTTCCAGCGAGGTCGCGGTGAGCCGGATCCGGGCCAGTTCGCTGGCGTCGTCGAATTCGACGAGGCCGGCGAGCCTCGCCGACGCGAGCCGGCAGATCCCGCGGATGACGGCGACCTTGTCGGGAGAACCGCCCACGTCGGCGGCGGCTCCGGTCACGGCGAGTGCGGGCACGATCAGGGTGACGCTGTCGGCATCGAACTGCTGGATCATGCCGATGAGCCCGGCGTCGCCGCGGGCGCAGTCGGCCAGGACCGTCACATCCAGGACATAGGCGAGGTCACTCGGCATGTCGAGGTTCCCGAGCCCGGAGAAGTTCCTGAGCGCGGCGGGCACGGCGCCTGCCGCGCTCGAACGCCTCCGGATCCTGCCGGGCGTGTTCCACGGCGGCCTTCCACGCGGCGTCGGCCTCGCGGTCCAGTCGTATCGCGCGCGCCGCAGCCGCGTTGAAGAACGCGGAGACGGACCGGACGTGCCCGGCGGCGACCTCCTGCTGGACGTAGTCGTGAAGATCTTCATCGACGGTGATGGTGATCGGCTTGGTGCTCATATCTTCATCATATGATTCGGAGGCGCGGTCGTCCGTATCCCGTGAAACGGGATCACTCCGATCGGCCGGTCCCGCTCGGCCCGTGTGGGCACCCGGGCATGCCGGCGAACGCCTTCCCGAACGGAGCGGGCCGCCCTGGGGCGGTCCGAGCCCGTGGGGCCGGCCTCTCAACCACACCGGCCGGACGCGGTACGGCGGGCGAGGAGGAAGGCGTGCGGGAGCCTCCGCCCGGACTCCTCGTCCGGGGCGATGACCAGCCGGGCCGCCTCGGTCATCCCGGCCGCGTCCAGCAGCCCGGCCAGCAGGTCGGGCGCGTACCGGTAGGCGGGGCAGGCCGGGTGGTCGAACGCCTCGGCCGGGCCGCCGGAGCCGTCGCAGGCCTGGAAACCGAGCAGCAGGTGGCCGCCGGGCGCGAGCACGCGGCCGAACTCGGCGAACACCGCGGGCAGCCGCTCGGGCGGGGTGTGGATGATCGAGTAGTTGGCGAGCACCCCGGCGAGGGAGGCGTCCTCCGCCGCCAGGGATTCCATCGCCCCCACCGTGAAGCGCAGCTCCGGATGGGCGGCGCGGGCGAGCGCGACCATCTCCGGTGACAGGTCGACGCCGAAGGCGGCCACGCCGAGGGAGCGCAGGTGGGCGGTGACGTGGCCGGGGCCGCAGCCGACGTCCGCGACCGGGCCGTTCCCGCCGGCCCGGACCAGCCCGGCGAAGGCGGAGACCATCGCGTGCATGAGGGGGCTCGCGTGGAAGCGCCCGGGGGCGGTCTCGGCGTAGTGGGCGGCGGTGGCGTCGTAGGCGGCGCGGGTGGCGGCGAGGGGGTCCTGTCCGGTCATGGTGGGGCACGGTAGCCCGCGCAGGCCCTCCCGGGGAAGATCGCCCGGGAGGGCCGGTGCGGAGGCCGGTCGCCCGCGGGGACCGGGTGGCGGCGGCCCGCTCCGCGCCCGTGGCGGGCCGGCCGGTGTAGTGCGGGCGGCCGGGGGAAGACGACGGGTCATGGGACGGGAACGCGACGGGGGGCGGCCATGACCGAGCCCGCCGCCTCCGAGGCGCGCCAGCTCAGCGCGATCCTGGCCGGGCAGGGCGGGGTGCTGGCGGCCGGTGCGGGGCTGCTCTCCGGCCCGCTGAAGATCGCCACCCAGCTGGCCGGGGAGCGGCTGCGGGTGTACGTCCAGCCCGACGGCGCCGAGGGGTGGCACGAGGTGGCCGGCAGCCCGCTGCCGGTCCCCGATCCGGCCGACGCCTCCGACAAGGCGGCCCTCATGGAGCATCTGCGCCTGCACCAGGCGGTCGTCCGCCTCGCCTCGGTCGCGGGCCTGCCGGACGGGCTGACGCCGGAGGCGCTCGACGAGGTGGACGAGGGCGGGGAGTCGACCTAGACCCGTTCCGCTCCCGGGAGGGGTCCTCCGCCTCCGGGCCGGCACCGCCGTCCGGCCTCCGCCGGTCACTGTCCGGCCGGCCGCCGCGAGGACGGCAGCCGCCGCCGCGGGAACGTCCGCATCGCGGGCCCGGACGTCCTCGGCAAGGTCTCTTCCACCCGCCACCTCATCGCCGATCTATGCTCTTGCGCATGGAACTCCGGCAGCTGCGGTACTTCTGCGCCGTGGCCGCCGAGGAGAACCTCACCCGCGCGGCCGAGTCGCTGGGCATCCGCGCCACGTCCCTGAGCCAGCAGATCATCGCACTGGAGCGCGAACTGGGGACCGTGCTCTTCCGGCGCACACCGGCCGGAATGGTCCCCACGGCCGCCGGCCGGGCGCTGGTCCCGCACGCCCGCCGGACGCTTGAGGAAGCGGAGCAGGCCGTCCAGGCCGTGCGGGCCGCTCCCGGACACGGAGTGCTGCGCCTGGGGGTGACACCCGGCGCGCCACCCGATGCGGTGCCGGCCCTGCTGAACGCCCTCCGGCAGGCCGACCTGCGCGACCTGCCGGTGGTCCAGCAGTTGAAGCTCGTGCGCGCCGGAGGGCTGGACGCCGGTCTGATCGTGCTGCCCGCCGACGCCACCGGTCTGCGGCTGTCGGTGATCAGCGACGTACCGCTGGGCGCCCTGCTCGCCGCGCGGCACCGCCTCGCCGCTCGCGCCCGGCTCACCTGGGCCGACCTCGCGGGCCAGGACCTGTTGTGGTTCCAGCGGGACCTGGCGCCCGGCTATCACGACATGGTGCTGGAGACCGTCCGCGCCGCGGGCTGGACACCGCGTCGCCTACGGACCGGTGCGCCCCGCCGCAGCCTGTTCGTGAACGAACTGCTGTACGGCGGGGACGTCGTGGCTTTGCGCCCGCAGTGGGAATCGGCCGAAGGACTGGTATGGCGCCCGCTCGACGGGGCGCCCCGGCTCCGCCACGCCCTGGTGTGGGATCGGTCACACCAGGACGCGCAACGGTTGAGCCGGCTGGCCGCTCACCTGGCGGGTGAGGCCGCTCCTTAGAGGTGTGCGCTCCGGCCTCATGGACGTCTTCGTCCCATCGGCGCTTGGCTGGAGGCCGAACGAGACGGAGGCACGAACATGGCACTGACCCTGTGGGGGTTCATCTACGCCGCGGCGGGCTGCGATCCCGACCGCGACGTCACGGTCGTCGACACCGGCCGCTGCCGTACGGTCCTGGTCGGGGTGGAGCATCCCGAGCAGGCGCTGGCCGTCGCGGCGCGCCTGGCCGCCGACGGCGCGCAGCTCATCGAACTCTGCGGCGCGTTCGGGCCGACCTGGACGGCCCGGGTGATCGAGCGGATCGGCGACCGAGTCCCCGTCGGCGCGGTCGGCTACGGCCCCGAAGCCGTCGACCGCCTCCAGGCCATCTTCTCCTGATCCCGCCGGAGGGCGCGCCTCGCCGTCCCGCCTCTGACCGCGGTTCCCACCCCGGTACGGCCTCGTTTCTGAGTTACGTTAACCGGGCGTTATCGAAACTCAGGAGGGATGAACGATAAATGTTTCGCGTTGCAGTGATTCCTTTCCACGACACGCGAAAGTGATCGGTGATAGCCTCCCGCCCATGATCGACGATTCTGCGGTGGAGGGTGTGCCCGGCGGGACCGGCGACGGACCCGACCGGCGGGGCGGCGCGTGCGTGCACTGCGGGGAACCGTTGCCGCCCGAGCCGCTGGACGAGGAGGGCAGGCGCAGAGGAGGCCGCCCCCGGGTCTACTGCCGTAAATCCTGCGCCGACGCCGCCTCCCGGGCCCGGCGCGCCCAGCAGAGCGCGGTGCTGGCCGAGCCCCTCGCCGAGGCGTCCGCGCTCGCCGACCGCCTGCTGCCCGCCGCCGGGGAGCTCGGCGGCCTGCTCACGCGGCTCGTCGAGCGCCTGGAGGCGGCCGAGAGCGGCGCGCTGGCCCGGCTCGCCGAGGCCGAGGCCGAGGCGGCGGCGGCCCGGGCGGATGCCGAGCAGGCCCAGCACCTGGCCGAGCAGGCCGAGCGCCGCCGCCGGGAGGCCGTCGCCGCCGCCCGCGACGACCGCCAGGCCCGTGAGCGCGCCGAGCGGCTGGCCGCCCGGGCGCGCGCCGAGGCCGAGGAGTCCCGGCTCCAGGCCTGGCGGGAGGTGGCCGCCCAGGAGAGGGCCCGCGGCCACGCCGAGGCCGCCCGGGAGGCGGCGGAGGCCGCCCGCGACGAGATGGCCGCCGCGCTGCTCGCCGTACGGGAGGAGCTGCGCGAGTTGCGTGCCGCCCACGAGGGGCGGGCCGAGCGGCTGGCCGGTGCCGAGCGCGCGATCGCCGAGTCGGTCGCCGAGTGCGCGTTCCTGCGCGAGCAGGTGCGCGACGCCCGGGAGCGGGCCGGGCTGCGGCGGGCGCTGGCGGTGGCCGCCGAGGCCGAGCGCGACCGGGTCCGCGCGGAGGCCGC
>NZ_BAAAUT010000076.1:0-27822 GCF_039534085.1 Planomonospora alba | reverse complement strand
CCTTCCGGCGCTCCGGAGCGCCCGCGGCTGGAGCGCGACGTCGCCCGTCTGACGGGCGAGCTGGAGGCCGCCCGGGACGGCTCGCGGCTGCCGGAGTCGGCCACCGCGGGCGAGGCGCTGCACGACCTGGTGGTCCGCACCCGCCTGGCGACCCGGGAGGGGGCCGCCGCGCCCGCGTTCACGCCTGCGTGAGCATCTCCCACCAGGGATCGACCTGCGGCGCGGCGTCGGCGTCGATCCGGTCGCCGGGGCGCGGGACCGCCAGGCGCACGTCACGGGCCTTGGCCTCGTGCCAGAGCCGGTCGACGGGCTCGGCCCACGGGTGGAAGGCGAGGGTGAACGTCGCCCAGTGCACGGGCAGCAGCAGCCTGCCGCCCAGGTCGAGGTGGGCGGCGACCGCCTGCTCGGGGTCCATGTGGATGTCGGGCCAGGCGGGGCTGTAGGCGCCGATCGGCATCAGGGTCAGGTCGAAGGGGCCGTGCGCGGCGCCGATCCGGGCGTAGCCGTCGAAGTAGCCGGAGTCGCCCGCGTAGAAGACCCGGCGGTTCGGCCCCGCGACCGCCCAGGAGCCCCACAGGGTGTCGTTGCGCCGCAGGGTGCGGCCGGAGAAGTGGCGGGCGGCGGTGGCGGTGAAGCGCAGGCCCGCGACGACCGCCTCCTCCTCCCAGTCGAGCTCGATGATGCGCGGGGCGGGCACGCCCCAGCGCTCCAGGTGCGCGCCGATGCCCAGCGGGACCAGGAACGGCATGGTCTGCGTCGCGGTGAGCGCGCGCACCGTCGCCCGGTCGAGGTGGTCGTAGTGGTCGTGTGAGATCGCGACCGCGTCGAGCGGCGGGAGCTCCGCCAGCGGGACCGGGAGCGGGTGGAGCCGTCGCGGGCCGACCAGCCGGGAGGGGGAGACCCGCTCGCTCCACACCGGGTCGAACAGCACGCGCCGTCCCTCGATCTCGACCAGCGTGGTGGCATGGCCGTACCAGACCGCGCTCAGTCCGGTCTCGGACGGCGGCGTGGCCGGGGAGGCCACCAGCGGGACCGGCCCGGCGGGCCTGCGGCCGGCCCGGTCGCGGAGCAGCTGCGCCAGGAGCTGCGGGGCGCCGGTCGCCGGGACCGGGTCGGCGGGCACGGGGTTGTGGAAGGCGCCGTCGCGGAACCGCGGCGACCGCGTCATCCGCGCCAGCCGCTCGCCGGTGGCCCTGCCGCCCAGCTCCGCGGGGACGTCCCGCAGCGCCCAGCCGGCGGCGGCCAGCGCCAGCCCGCCCGCGATCAGCCGTCCCACCGATCCTCTTGCCGCCATCCTGCACACTCTCCTCGCGCGTGGCTCCCGACGGTTCAACCGATCACGGGCCCGCGGTGTTCCCGGGCGGAGCCGCCGGGGCGGGCGGGTGCCGCCGCGCCCTCCGGCCCGGCAGGGCGCGGGCCCGGCGGGTCCGGAGGGTACGGCGGGTCCGGAGGGTACGGCGGGCCGCGGGGCGCCCGTCAGGCCAGGTGCCGCTCCACGGTGGCGACCTTGGCGTCCATCCGGCCGCCCGGGCCCTGGCGGATGTCCGCCTTCAGCACGAGGCTGACCCGCCCGCACCGGGCCTCGACCGCCGCAACGGCGTCCCGGACCACACCCATCACCTGATCGAAATCCTCACCTTCGACCGTGGTGAACATCGCGTCGGTGCGGTTCGGCAGGCCCGAGGCGCGCACCACCCGCACCGCCTCGGCGACCAGCGCGCCGACGTCCTCCCCCGCACCGATCGGCGTCACGCTGAACGCCACGAGCACCGACATGCCTGTCCCCTCTCTTCGGGATCTCCATGGTCGGCCCCTACGGTACGGGCCGCCGCCTTGGACCTCCGGCACCCCTGCGGTCAACGCTCGTGCCACCGGTCAGGGCCGGGGCGACCGGTGTACCGGCAGATCGCCGCCCGACACTCGCCGGGCTCCGCAGGCTGACGGTCGAACCGGAGCGCGAACGCCCCCGCCGACCCCGCCCTCGGGGCCTCCGTCTCCAGGTCGCCCGGAGGCCCAGGGCGTCGTCGCACCGGACCTGCTCGACACCCTCCGGGCGGGCAGCGACCCGGGCGAGCACTCACGGATCTCGGCCTGGCCCCCTTTCGGCTCGGCAGCGTCGCCGGCGAGCCGGTCGAGCTTCAGCTCCACTCCGGCCTGCCCGGTCCTGACGGCCGCGACGTCGCCCTTGATCTCGGTGATGTCGTGCTCGACGGCGCCGACCCGCTCCTCGATGTACGGCATGCGTGCCAGGACACGCGCTCCGGCACCGGCCGCCGGCCGGAACGTCCCGGAGTCACGACCCCGGCCGCCGTCGCCTCCCCCGGCCTCTGCGGAGCAGTACCCGCGCAGCCGCCTCCCCCAGCACGTAGCGATTCGTGCGGCCCGGGACGGCCTCATGCCCTCGCAGGATCTCGCGGACCCGCTGGACTTTGATCCCGGCCCCGCGCAGGAGGTGCGCTAGCTCGGCTGCGGTGACCAGCGTCTCCGCCATGCTCCGTTCGGCGGGCTGGGAGGATCCATTCGTCGTCGGGGCGGGCTCAGCCCCGTTCGGGTGCGGCACGTCGTCGGTGGGGGCGGGTGTCTGCGCGCGTTCCGCGGCAAGGAATTGCTTGATCCGCTGGTCGATGTGGTCGTTGAGCCGGTTGGTGACGCGCGCCTGCACCAGCGTGTCCAGGTGCCGGTTCATCCGACCGTCGAAGTGCTTGTCGAAGCGGGTACCGAGCTGCGGCCACAGGTTCTTGTCGGCCCAGGTGTCTGCCCAGGTGTTGAACCGGGTGTCGAACTGCTCCTTGATGAACTCCTCGGCCCGTGCGTCGAAGTGGGCGTCGAGGAGCTGCTTCAGGTCGGCCTTCGGTAGGCCGTCGAACTGCTTCGCGAACCTGGAGTCGAATTGGGAGGTGATGCGGTCCGTGAGCTCCATGTCCGCCCAGGCGCGGAGACGCTCCTCCATGCGGGCGTCCAGATCACGTTCCGCCTGTTCCTGGTACCACTCCCTGAACCATCGTTTGACCAGCGCCTTCAGACCCATGCGTACCCCTCGCCAGAAGTGATGGAAGGTGCTGCTGCCCGCACGATATGAAGCGTTCACCAACGCAGACAGTCAGCGAAGAGGCATGCTTTCGTCTCCCGGGCGATACGGAGATCGAGGCGTAACGGTCGGCAGGGGCACCTCGCAGGTACAGCGATGCCGACGCCGCCGAGGCGCGAGCGCTCCGGGCACTCCGGACACTCCGGGCGCGGCACTCCAGACCATGACGGGCGGTATGTCACGCCGCATGTAGGACAATCGTCTCGGGACCGACATCGACGGCATCAGCGGAGGCGGACATCACTGTGCAGCGAGGCGTACGCGTGATCGGTTCCGAAGAGGTGGACGAGGCGGCCGAGGTGCTGGCGCTGGCCTTCGAGGGATATCCCTGGACGGCCTGGACGGTGGCCCGGGACGGGCACCGGCGCCGCCTGGCCGGGCTGTTCCGGATGACGGTCGAGGAGGTCGGCCTGCCGTACGGGGACGTGTGGGCCCTCGACGGCGACGACGGGCGCATGGCGGCCGTCGCGGTGTGGCTGCGGCCCGACCGGCCGGTCCCCGGCGAGGTCTGGCAGCGGCTCGCCGTCCGGGAGGCGGAGCTGGCCGGGGACCGCCACGCGGCGATGGAGGCGGCCGAGGCGGCGTGCGCGGTGCTGCGCACGGGTGAGCCGTCGTTCGTGCTCGCCACCGTGGGGGTGCTCCCGTCGCGGCAGGGGCGGGGAGCCGGCGGCGCCGTCCTCCGGCCGGGCCTGGCCGAGGCCGACCGGCACGGCCTGCCCGCCACGCTGGAGACCTCGACGCCGGAGAACGTGCGGCTCTACCGGCGGCTGGGCTTCGAGGTGACGGGCGAGGTCGAGATCGACGGCGGCGGTCCCCGCGTCTGGGCCATGCGCCGCCCGCCCGTGGAGGCCGGGCCGTAGGCGCACGGCCCGCCCGGGGTGCGCGCCCGCTGCGGGCCTGCGCCTCTTCTGGCCTGCGCCTCTGCGGGCGTGATCGGGGCGCGCACCGGAGCGTTCAGGCGTCCGGGACCGGCCCCCGGTCCCGGTCCGTCTGACGGGCGAGCCACTCCCGCCGGGTGATCGCGTACTCGACCTCGCCGAGCTCGCTGCCGGGGAGCGGGTCGTCCCAGTCCAGGTGGAACGTGCGCACGTACCGCATGCCGGCGGCGGCCATCGTCGCGCGGGAGGCCGTGTTGACCGCCATCGTCTCGGCGAAGATCCGGTCCAGTCCGAGGTCGGCGAAGCCGTGCCGGATGAGTTCGCGCGCGCCCTCTCCGGCCAGGCCCCGGCGCCAGTGGCGGCGCAGCAGCCGGTAGCCGAGCTCGGCCTCGCCGTCGGCCGGGCCCTGGTCGGCGCGTTCCGGCGGCTCCAGGATCCACCAGCCGACGAACTCCCCGTCGACGGACCCGGCCCAGAAGCCCAGGCCCGGGACGCGGCCGGCGACCGCGAGCCGGCGCCGGTGCAGGACCTCGACCTCCTCCCGTGTGCGGGCGGGGCCGAGGTAGCGCATGACCTCGGGGTCGGAGTCGAGTTCGATCTCGTGTTCGAGGTGGTCGTCGGAGAGCGGGACGAGCAGGAGGCGGCCGGTCCGCAGTGTCGCCTGGGGCATGACGGGCATTCTCCCGCGCGCTCCACTCGCCGCCCACCCGGTTTTCCCCCGGCGCGGTCCCCGCCGGACGGCCGCCGACGGATTCGTGACGCCGCCCGCACCGTGCGTGCAGGCGGCGCTCAAGCCGTCGGTAAGCGGCGTGCCGTATCACCGAGGCAGACACCCGCAGCCGGCAGCACGCCGGGTCCCACCCTCCAGGAGTCCGCAATGAACCGCCGCACGATCCTCCCGGTGACCGCCGCCCTCGCCTCGGCGGCGGCCCTGTCCGTGGCCGCTCTGCCCGCCCACGCCTCCGCCACCGCCACGGCGGGCGGCTGCGCCATCCGGCCGTACGGCCTCATCGGCGCCCGCTGGGCCCAGCTCGGCGGCGCCAACGGCAAGCTGGGCTGCCCGACCACGACCGAGCGCGACATCCACCAGAACGGCGTCGGCTGGGCCGGCCGCCGCCAGACGTTCGCCCGCGGCCAGATCGCCTGGTCGCCCAAGAACGGCGCCAACCTGGTGGTGGCCGCCTGGTCGGAGGGGAACCGCGCCTACTTCGACTGGCACCGGACCGACCGCGCCTTCGACAAGTTCATCGTCCTGCAGACCAGCGCCGCGGGCGGTGAGCAGGTGGACTTCCGCGGCGGCTTCCGGGGGCGCGCCTACACCGTCATGCGCACCAACGGCGGCTACCGGTGGAACGTCAAGGGCTGCGACAGCGGCGTCTTCGGCTCCAGCTGCCAGAAGACCTGGACCGTCTCCGTGACCGGCTGATCCCGCCGTGGCGGTGCAGGCCGGCCGCGCCCCCACGGCGGCCCCGGATCCGTCCCGACCAGCACCGGGGCCGGGAGCGACACCGGTACCGGACTCGACTCTTTTTTAGTATTGACTTAATTAAGCGGAGAATGAAACGGTGTGCAGGTGCACGCCTTCGACGTCCTCGGCGATCCGGTCCGGCGCCGGATCCTGGAGCTGCTCGCCGACGGAGAGCAGGCCGCCGGGGTGATCAGCGAGATCATCCGGGCGGAGTTCGACATCTCGCCACCCGCGGTGTCCCAGCATCTGCGGGTCTTGCGGGAATCGGGTTTCGCCTCCTCCCGGGCGGAGGGCACCCGTCGCATCTATGCCGTGGAGACGGGCCCGTTGCGGGAGGCGCACCTGTGGCTGGAGCGCTTCCGCCCGTTCTGGAACCAGCGGCTCGATGCGCTGGCCACCGAACTGGCGCGAGGCGGACGCCGGTCCCGCACGACGCCCGCCGACCCCGGAAAACCCACCACGGCATCCGAGTCGGATAGTGAGGAGAACACGTGATCGACATCGTCGACCAGGTCAACGCCACGCACCGGGAGATCGGCAGCCTTCCGGTCGCCGGTGGCGCGGGGCGGTCGCTGCTGCTGCGCCGGGTCTACGACGCCCCGATCGAGGACGTCTGGGACGCCTGCACCGACCCGGTACGGCTCAGCCGCTGGCTGGGTCCCGTCGAGGGGGATTTCCGGCTCGGCGGCACCTTCCAGCTCAGGGGCAACGCCGGCGGGGAGATCCTGCGGTGCGAGCGGCCGCGCCTGCTCAAGGTGACATGGGTGCTGGGTGAGGGCATGGCGACCGAGGTCGAGCTCCGCTTGACGGCCGCCGACGGCGGGCGCACCGCTTTCGAGCTGGAGCACTCCTCGCCCGCCGAGATCGTCGACGAGCTCGTCAAGACGTACGGGCCGGGCGGCACGATCGGCCTCGGCGGCGGATGGGACCTCACCGTGCTGGGCCTGGACCTTCACCTGCGCGGCGTGGCCGTCGACCCGGCCACCTGGGAGGACACCGCGGAGGCGAAGGACTTCGCGACGCGCAGCTGCCAGGCCTGGGGCGCGGCCGTCCAGGACGCGTGGGGCATCGGCGACGAGGACATCGCCGCGGCCGTCGCGTTCGGCGTCCGGCACTTCGCCCCGGAAGCCGGCGAGTCGTGACCGGGGCCGCCACCACCCGGAGACGGGCACGGAGCCCGCGCGCCCGCGGCACGGGGGGCGGGCCGCTGCCGTACGGGAGGCCCAGGTGACCGGGACGACGGTGGCCGAGGTGATGGCCGAGCTGGCCGCGCTCGAGGACCCGAAGACACGCCAGGCGAACGAGAGACGCGGTGACGATCACGGGGTGAACCTCGGCAGGCTGCGCGCGCTCGCCAAGCGGCTCGGGACGCAGCAGGACCTCGCCCGCCGGCTCTGGGAGACGGGTGACACCGCGGCGAGACTGCTCGCGATCCTGATCTGCCGCCCGAAGGCGTTCGGGCGTGACGAGCTGGACGCCATGGTGCGCCAGGCGCGCGCGCCCAAGGTGCACGACTGGCTCGTGAACCACGTGGTGAAGAGGAGCCCGCACGCCGAAGAGCTGCGCCTGTCCTGGTCCGCCGATCCGGATCCGGTGGTCGCGAGCGCCGGCTGGGCGCTGACCGCCGAGCGTGTGGCCGAGACGCCCGGGGGTCTCGACCTCGCAGAACTGCTCGACGTCATCGAGGCGGAGATGAAGGACGCCCCGGACCGCCTGCAGTGGGCGATGAACCACTGCCTGGCCCGGATCGGGATCGAGCACGCCGGGCACCGCGCCCGTGCGATCGACATCGGCGAGCGCCTGGAGGTGCTCAAGGACTACCCGACCTCCCCGGGCTGCACGTCTCCGTTCGCGCCCATCTGGATCACCGAGATGGTGCGCCGGCGGCACGGCGAGTAGGAAGGTCCGTGCCCGCGAGCTCGGCCGGGTGCGGCCCCCGGACCGGCCCGGCCGAGCTCGGTCCGGGGGCCGGCGGCCCGCTCGGCATCCGCGGCGGGGTGCCGGCGTCGCCGATCACGTCGATGGGGCAGGCCGGGCCGGTGGTCACGCGTCCCAGGTGACCGGCAGGCTCTTGACCCCGTGGACGTCGGCGGTCTCGGGGCGCAGGGCGACCTCTTCGGCGGGTACGGCCAGGCGCAGCGTGGGGAAGCGGTCGAACAGAGCGGGCAGCGCGACGCGCATCTCGACGCGGGCGAGCTGCTGGCCCAGGCACTGGTGGATGCCGTGTCCGAAGGCCAGGTGGCTGCCGTTGCGCCGGCGCAGGTCGAGCACGTGGGGGTCGGGGAAGCGCTCGGGATCGCGGTTGGCGGTGTTGTACGACAGGATGACCGTCGTGCCTGCTGTGATGGTGTGGCCGCCCAGCTCGACGTCCTCCAGCGCGACCCGGTGGGACTGCTTGACGACGCTCAGATAGCGCAGCAGCTCGTCGACGGCCTGGTCGGCGAGTGAGGGCTCGGCGCGCAGCGCGGCCAGCTGCGCCGGGTTCCGCAGGAGGGCGAAGGTGCCCAGCGCCAGCGTGTTGGCGGTGGTGTCGAACCCGGCCGCCAGCAGGATCAGGGCGACGCCCTTGAGCTCCTCGTCGGTCAGGTCGCCGTCGAGCAGGTCGCTGAGCACGTCGTCGGTGGGGTGGGCACGCTTGGCGGCCACCAGCTCGGCGAGGTACCGCTGGGTGGCGGTGTAGGCCGCGACCAGCTCCTCGTCGCCGGTCTCCCCGTTCATGAACGTGTCGATGTTCTCCTGGAAGCGGTCCCGGTCCCCGTACGGCACGCCCAGCAGCTCGCAGATCACGATGACGGGGATGGGCTTGGCGAACGCGGTCACCAGGTCGACCGGCGGCCCGGCCTCCTCCATGGCGTCCAGGCGCTCGGCGGTGATCTGCTCGATGCGTTCGGTCAGCAGCCGCATCCGCCGGACGGTGAACTTGCCGACCAGCGGTCTGCGGTAGCGGCTGTGCCGCGGCTCGTCCATGAGCAGGAACTCGCCGGGCGGCGCCGGGGGGACCTCGATGTCGCCGTAGTCGATGAACGGGTGGTGGCGCATGAGCTCCTTGCGGGAGCTGAACCGCGCATCGGCCAGGACCGACCGGACCAGGTCGTATCCGGTGACCAGCCAGCCCTGGTGACCGCTGGGGAAGGGGAACCGGCTGATGGGGCCGTGCTCGCGGGCCTCGACCAGCTCCTTGGGCGGGTCGAAGGGGCAGCCGGGGCGGCGCGCCGCCGGCATCGCCGTGAGGGTGTGGACGGAATCGTTCATGACCTTTCCTTTCGGTGGGCGGGCACGCGGCCGACCTAGGCGATCTTGCGGCGGTAGGTCCTCATGGCGAAGGCGTAGGCGACGAGGAGGATGCCGGTGCACCAGGCCAGGGCGATCCAGAGGTCGGTGCCGACCGGCTGCCCGGTGAACAGGGCGCGGACGGCGTTGACGACGGAGGTCACCGGCTGGTGCTCGGCGAAGGCGCGCACCGGTCCGGGCATGGTGGCGGTGGGCACGAAGGCCGAGCTGAGGAAGGGCAGGAAGACGAGCGGGTAGGAGAACGCGCTCGCGCCCTCCATGGTCGTGGCGGTCAGGCCGGGGATGACGGCGATCCAGGTCAGCGCCAGGGTGAACAGGATCAGGATGCCGGCGACCGCGAGCCACGCCGGTGCTCCCGCGCTCGATCGGAAGCCCATGAGCAGGGCCACGAGCACCACGACCACGAGCGAGACCAGGTTGGCGACCAGCGAGGTCAGCACGTGCGCCCACAGCACCGACGAGCGCGCGGTCGGCATCGACTGGAAGCGCTCGAAGATGCCGCCCTTCATGTCCGTGAACAGCCGGTAGGCGGTGTAGGCGATGCCCGAGGCGACCGTGATGAGCAGGATGCCGGGCAGCAGGTAGTTCACATACGGGTCCGCCCCGGTGTCGATCGCGCCCCCGAAGACGTAGACGAACATCAGCATCATGGCGATCGGCATGACCGCGGTCGTGACGACGGTGTCCGGGCTGCGCGTGATGTGGCGCAGGGATCGTCCCAGCAGGACGGTGGTATCGCCGAGGAAGTGCTTGCTCATCGAAGTCCCTTACGCGTTCGTGCCGACGTTGCGGTCGTGGCCGTCCTCGCCGTCGCCGGCGACGAGGGCGAGGAAGACGTCTTCGAGGGTCGGCTGCTTCTCGACGTATTCGACCTGGGCGGGCGGCAGCAGCAGCCTGAGCTCGGCCAGGGTGCCGTTGACGATGATCCGGCCCTGGTGGAGGATCGCGATCCGGTCGGCGAGGTGTTCGGCCTCGTCCAGGTACTGCGTGGTGAGCAGCACCGTCGTGCCCCGGTCGGCGAGTTCCCGGACGGCCTGCCAGACCTCGATGCGCGCCTGCGGGTCGAGTCCGGTGGTCGGCTCGTCGAGGAAGATGACCGGCGGGTCGCCGATCAGGCTCATCGCGATGTCGAGGCGGCGGCGCATGCCACCCGAATACGTCGCCGCCCTCCGTGCGCCCGCCTCGGTCAGCGAGAAGCGCGCCAGCAGCTCGTCGGCGATCCTTCCGGGGTTCTTGAGGTGCCGCAGCCGGGCGACCAGCACGAGGTTCTCCCGCCCGGTGAGGATCTCGTCGACGGCGGCGAACTGCCCGGTGAGACTGATGGATTCCCGCACGTCGGCGGCCTGCGCGGCGACGTCGAAGCCGTTGACGCGGGCGGTGCCCGCGTCGGCCCTGACCAGCGTGGACAGGATCTTCACGACCGTGGTCTTGCCCGCCCCGTTGGAGCCGAGCAGGGCGAAGACGCTGCCCCGCGCCACCTCGAAGTCCACGCCGCGCAGCACCCGCAGCTCCTCGTACGACTTCTCCAGGCCGTGCACCTGGATCGCCGGGGTGTGCCGTACCGTCATCAGACGGTCCCGTCCTCTCTCGCGGCGTCCTCGCCGGCGGCGCGGGCGATGGCACTGGTGAAACGCTTGCGCTCCCGGGCCCGGTACTGGCCGAGGGGGTAGTTGGCCATGAACGCCTCGACGAACTCGACGGGATCGTCGCCGAAGAGGCCGCGGATCGGGGTTCCGTCCGCCGCGCTCCGCTCGAGCAGGTCGGCGAGGTCGGCGAACATCGCCATCGCGCCGGCGCCGTCCGCCGGCCCGAAGTGCATCAGGTACCGCTCCAGCGCCTCGGCCGCCGTGCGGTAGTCGTCGGGAAGCTGCTTGATGCGCGCCTTGTACTGCCGCCAGCGCTTCTTGTCCTCGAGTGACCCGGTGACCACCTCCAGGTAGCGCAGATAGCGGCCCTTCGGCTCGTCCGATCCTGCGGTCATGACTGCTTACCTCCTTCGCGGAGCTGTTCGAGCCTCTCGGCCAGGAAGCTCCAGGTCGTCCAGAACTCGTCCAGGTACTCCCGGCCCCGGGCGTTGAGGGAGTACACCTTGCGCGGCGGCCCCTTCTCGGAGGGGACCTTCTCCACGTCGACCAGGCCGCGCCGCTCGACCCTGACCAGCAGCGCGTAGATGGTGCCCTCGGCGATGTCGGAGAAGCCCTGGTCCCGCAGCCAGGCCGTGATCTCGTAGCCGTACGCGGGCCGGCCGGACAGGATCGCCAGGACGATGCCCTCCAGCGTTCCCTTGAGCATCTCCGTCATCTGCTTGCCCACGGCGGCACCTCCTCTCCAGCTACTTGGCGTCACTGATTACCGGTACACAGTAACGCTGACTACCGGTACATAGCAACACCGAATAGCTAGGGGACGATCCGAGCCCGCAGGCACGGGGGCGCAGGCGACCCGATGGCCGACCGTGAGCGAACCCGCCGCCGTCGCCGAGCCGGCCGAACCGCTGTCCGCGATACCCGGCCATCCCGCAGATCCCGGCGGCCTTCGCCGATGCCGGCCGGCCTCTGCGCGCCCGCGACCTGTGCGATGCCTTGGACCTGCCCATCGCGAGAAGCACGAGGACTCGGGCCCCGATGATCCGCGGGACAAGCCGATCCGGCATGATCTCATCCAGGTCGCGCCAACTGGACCGGCCCGGACTCGAGGGCATCCCACCACGTTGACGAGAGGGGCGGTTCACGCCTCATGGGGATCCTGCAGGCGAATCGCGTGCTGCTGAGCCGGCTGCTGCCAGGCGTCGAACCGGATCGGCTCACCGTCCGCCGTGGACAGTTCCATCAGGTGGTGATCGCCTCGGACCGCGTGGTGTGCCTGCCGCGAACCGCGGCGGCTGCCGCGCGGCTGCCGCACAGAGCCGCTGTCCTGCGCGTGCTGGCCGAGCTCGATCTCGGTGCCGGCACCCCTCAACCGCTGTGCGAGGGCAACGCCCAGGGCGCAGACGAGCTGCCGTTCTTGGTCCTCAGCCGTGTGCCTGGAGCACCGCTGGAGGCGGATGCACTCGAAAATTCCGAGGTGGCCGAGGCCGCCGCGGCGCAGTACGTCACACTGCTGTCCGGACTGGTCGGGGCTGGTGGCGACGGGACGGCCCTGCCGACATCACAGGGTCGGTGGCGGCAGTTCGCGGCGGACGTCCGCGCCGAGTTGTCCCCCCTCATGTCCGAGAGGGGGCGCCAACAGGCCGAGCGGGAGCTCGCGGCGCTCGACAGCCTTCCCGACGTGACCGAAGCGGTGGTGCACGGTGACCTCGGCGCCGAAAACGTCCTGTGGGTCTGTGAGGACGGATTGCCGCGGCTCAGCGGGGTGATCGACTGGGACGAGGTCGCGATCGGCGATCCCGCCGAGGATCTTGCGGCCGTCGGCGCCAGCTACGGCAAGGACTTCCTCAGCCGGGTACTCACGCTCGGCGGCTGGTCGGACGAGAAGATGACCACCCGCATCGCCGCCATCGCCACCACCTTCGCCCTGCAGCAGGCCCTGTCCGCACACCGGGACGGCGACGAGGAAGAACTGGCGGACGGCCTGACCGGCTACCGCTGATCGCAGACCAGCGCCGGCCGGGGTCATTCCTTGTCAGCCCGGAGCCGACGATCAGGACGTTGTCCCGCCGATGACGGTGCACCAGGGCCCCGGATTCCGTGCCGCCCGCTGCCGGGGGCAGCCGGCAGCAGAGGAGAGCGGGGCTGCTCGCCGGGCAGCGCCCGGATCACCGCGGCGGGCTTGCCGACCGGCGGGGCGGCGCTCCACGCGTTCCGGCACCGACCTGCGATCGCCACCGCTACGGTCGGTGCTGTCGTCCGATCTGGACCGCGGTCCCGTCCAGCAGGAGCCGCAGCCCGGCTTCGAAGAACGCGGTCAGGTCGAATTCCAGCCGGTCGCCGATGGGCGCCGTGGGCGCCACTGTAGACGCGCTGCGAGCTCCAGGTGAGCCCGCCAGCCCGGAGGAGGCTCCTGGGGCAGCTCCAGTTCGCCGAACACGGCGTCGACCATGAGCGCGGCCAGTTCCTCCTTGCCCCGCAGCAGGCCGTACAGGGACATGGTGGGGATGCCGAGCGTCGCCGCGATGCTGCGCATGGACACCGCTTCGAAGCCCTGCGCGTCCGCGAGGGCGATCGCGGCGCGCACGACTCGCTCGCGCTCGCCGTTCGGGCCGGTCGACACCGGGTGCCGCTCCCGGCGCGTCCGGCCGGCCCCGGACCGGGGCGCGGGGGCGGGTCCGGCGACGACGGTGCCGACGCGCGGGACGGCCACCACCCGGCCCTGTCGACGCAGCGTGCCCAGCGCCTTGGGGCGGTCGCGGTGGCCACTCCCCAGTGGGCGGCGGCCTGCCTGGACGTCGCCGATCCCGGCGGCATCAAGCCCAGGCTCGACCGCTGGAACAGGGCGTGCCCCAGGTGCGCAGGACGTCCCAGGCGTCACGGTCCGGCTGGGCCTCGGCGCCGTCCGGACCGGCGGGCACCAGACCCCGCATGGCCCGCGGGCCGCTGGAAGACCCCGGCAGCACCCATGAGCGATCGCCTGGGCCCACCGCCGAGCGGCGGTGCCGCGGCGGCTGGTCGAACCCGGGCAGGGTCTTCCGGTCGACCGGTCGGACGCCCCTCAGAGGGGAGGCGCGTCGATCTGCACGCGGTCGCCGTCGCCGTCGGACAGGAACGACGCCAGTGCCCGCCCTTCCTCGGCCACGGCTGCGCTGTCGGACCGGGAGAGGCGCCGCAACGGCGTGACGGTCACGGTGCCGGCCGTGACGGTCCAGGTCGCGGCGGCCCGGCCGTCCACCAGGACGACGCGGGCGCCGGCGACCGACAGGCCGCGGTGGGCGTCGTCGACGATCCGGCTGCGGTCGTGATAGCCGAGGAGCGCGTTGTCGAAGGCCGGCAGGAACCGTACCGGGGCGGGCGTGTCCGGGTCGGGGCGCGGCGCGTCGGGAAGGTCCAGCAGTTCCCGGCCCCGTTCGTCGCGGAAGACGACCAGCTCCTCGCGTATCGCGGCCACCGCGGCCGGCAGTCCGGCGAGGCCGCACCAGGCGCGCAGGTCGGCCGTGGCGGCGGGGCCGAACGCGGCCAGGTAGCGCCGTACCAGCGTCCGGCCGACCGGGTCGGAACCGTCCGCGGCCGGAGGGTCGATCTCGCGCCCCAGCCAGGACGAGAGCAGGGCGTTGCGCACTCCCGCCCTCGTGCGCCACAGCCCGCGCGGCGGGAGCTGCGCCATCGGGAGGAGCGCGGCGACCAGCATCTCCCCCAGTGCCCGCTGCCCCGGCGCAGGCCAGCGGCCGGCGACCGCCCGTGCGAGTTCGCTCATCGAGCGGGGCCGGCCGTCGGCCATGACCGCCCGGCCCGCCAGGACGCGCTCGTCGAGGTCCACCACGGCGACCTCCGGGCGGTAGGTCCCGAGCACCCGCTGGCGCAGCATGGGGTCGTGGCGGGCCCGCCAGGCCAGGACGTCCTCGGCGGCCAGGAGGTGGACGGTGCGGCGCATGAGGTGCGTCCGCACCACGCTCCGCCGGACGAGCAGGTCCGAGAGCGCCGCCGGGTCGAAGGCGCGCAGCCGCGACCAGAGCCCGGTGAACGGTTCCTGCGGTTCCTGCGCCTGCAGGCCGCACAGATGCGTGACGGCGTCGAGGACCGGCAGGTCGGCGCGGTCGAGGAGCAGCTGCCGGGCGAGCGTCGCGCGGTTGAGCGCCCGGGCGTCCAGAACGGTCATCGCCTCACACCCCAGCGCGGTCGCCGGACCGTCGCGCACGGCGGGGTCCGGTCCCACGCCGGCGTGCCCGTGCCGCGGCGCCGGCGGATGGGAGAGCCCTCGCGCCCGCTGCGGCGGCCGCCGGCGGATGGTCCGCGCGCAGTCGTCACGGTCGGGGTCACTCCCCTGCTCGGGCACTGGAAGGGGGACGTGGTCGTGGCGGTCACCGTGCTCGGACCCCTGGGGTCGTCCTGGTCGTCTGGCATGAGGCCACCGTCGCAGCAGAAGCGGTCAGAACGCGTCCTCCTCTTCCGGCGGAACGAAGAGCACGCCGAGGGCCTCTGCGCGTCCGAGCACGGCCGGCTCAGCCGGAAGTCACTGAGACCACTTCACTTCCCCGCCTCCTTCGGGGACTCCACGGCCGGGAGACCGCCGCGTCCGGCCCTCGGGACGGGTTCACGGCACGCCGGTCGGGCACACCCGGCCGGGAGCGCCTGTCCCCTGCTCCGGGGATGGAGGCATGCGAAGCGAGCAGGGCGGGGCCCGTCGCCGGTCGGCGAGGCGCTCCGACGAGTTCTCCGACACGCCGCCGGTCCTCCGGCCCGGCTCCGGCCCGCGGATTCAGGCTGTCGTAAATCTCCATCGCATCATTGATCTGCGGATCATCGGGGGATTCTCCGGGGCGGAGGTTGACGTCGGCCATGTCGGCTCCCTTCCGCTCTGATCGGCGTCTGTCACGGTAGGGCCCTGTGCGGGGCCCCGTCCGAGGTTGTGGTGAAACGGCATGTCACGCTGAGGCCGCACGCCGGCCCGGCCGGGCCCTGATGGGGATCGGCGGGGTGCCCGTGGCGGACACGCGGCCCTCACCAGCCGCCGCGCCACTCGTGACGAGCCGTTATTCGATGGATCCGTCCCCCGCTGTCCCCCTACAGTCACCGGGACGTCACACCGGCGCGAGGAGGAGACCATGCGGGTGCCCTACCCCCGCACCCCCCACCTGCCCTGGTCCCCGGGTGTCTCCCCGGACGACGTGCGGGCCGGCGGGCTGCCGGGGCTGGAGGGCCGGGAGGTCGTCGTCACCGAGAAGCTCGACGGGGAGAACACCACCCTGTACGCCGACGGGCTCCACGCCCGTTCCCTGGACTCGGGGCACCACCCCTCCCGCGCCTGGGTCAAGGCCCTGCACGGCAGGATCTCCCGCTCGATCCCGCCGGGATGGCGGGTGTGCGGTGAGAACCTCTACGCCCGGCACTCGATCGGGTACGCGGACCTGGAGAGCTGGTTCTACGCCTTCTCCGTGTGGGCCGGCGACCACTGCCTGGACTGGGACCGGACCGTGCGCTTCGCCCGCGGACTGGGTCTCCCGGTGCCGCGGGTGCTGTGGCGCGGCGTCTTCGACGAGCGGACGCTGCGGGCCCTGCGGGTGGATCCCGCCAGGCAGGAGGGCTACGTCGTGCGGACCGTGGAGGGGTTCCGCCTGGAGGAGTTCGCGCACCGCGTGGCCAAGTGGGTGCGTGCCGGGCATGTGCGGACGGACCAGCACTGGATGTCGGCGCCCGTCGTCGAGAACGGCCTGAGCCCGGCCGCGGTGCTGTGGCAGGTGCGCTCGGGGGCCTGCGCGGACGTGCCGTCCCTCCTGGCCGCGCTGGACCTCCCGCCCGGGGAGCCGGGGCTGCTCCTCGCGGGGGCCTCCGCGGCGGGCGGCGCCGTCACGCCGGACGCAGCGCCCGGGACCTCCGTACCGGCGCCGCCGGAGGCGGCCGACCGCGCCGAGGCGGTCGCGGCCGAGGTCTGCGCCCGGCTCGACCTGCTGGGCCGGACCGGTGACGCCCGGCTGGCGGGGGTGCTGGCCGCCCTGTTCCACGGTGCGCACCCGGGCCGGCTGGCGTCCCGGCTGGCGGCGTCCTCGGGCGTGCCGCTGGCGCGGCGGACCGCCGACCTGGTCGGGCTGCACGCCGGGCTGCACCGCCCGTTCCCCGACGAGGCGCGCAGGGCCGGTCTGGTACGGCTGGCCGCCGCGGCCGACCTGGGGGTCCTGCACGCGGTGGCCGCCGCGGTCCTGGCCGGGCGCGACGGCCGCGACGCCGCCGAGGCCCGCGAGCAGGTCGCCTGGTCCGAGCTCCACGCCGAGGAGGCCGGGCTGCTCGGCGAGGCGCCGCTGGAGCCGCTCCGCGCGGACCTGCGCCGGGCGCTGGAGGCGCCCGGCGGTCCCTGCCGCGGTACGGCGGGCCCGCGAGGCCCCGGTGGCGGCCCCGGACCCGCGGGTGCGCGGACGGTACCGGGCGGGCCCGGTTCCGACGTGGCGGACCGGTGCTGGGCCGAGACGCGGGAGGCCTACGCCTCAGGCCGGGTCACCACGGCGCAGGAGGCCGTGGCGCTGACGTGGCGGTGGCGGTCGGGTGGCTTCCCCCGGCTCGTCGTCATGGTGGGCCCGTCCGGCAGCGGCAAGAGCACCTTCGCGCGGAGCCTGGCGGGCGGCGACGCCGTCGTCTCGCTCGACGAGCTGCGCCGGGCCCGAGGATCCCGGTCGGACCAGCGGGCCAACCCCGAGGTCCTGCGGGAGGGCCTGCGCCGGCTCGACGCGCTCCTGGCCGGCGGCGGGACCGCCGTCTGGGACGCCACCGCGCTGAACCGGCACCAGCGCTCCCTGGTGCAGGCCGTGGCCCGCCGTCGTGACGCGCTGACGACGCACGCGGTCATGCTGGTCCCGGAGGACATGCTGGCCCGGCGCAACGCCGCCCGCGCGCACCCGGTGCCGCCGGGCGTGCTGGCCGCCCAGCTGCGCCGGTTCTCGCCGCCGCACCCGGGAGAGGCGCACCGCACGTGGTACATCGGAACCGAAGGGGACGTCCGCGACGTCGCCGGATCCCTGGACGGCGAGGAGTGGTGAGCATGCGGACGAGTGAGGAGATCTACCACCGGGTCCGCTGGGATCCGCGCTTCGACCCGGCCCGGTTCGTCCTGGGGGTCGACGTGCGCCGGGCCGCGCCCGCGCGGGTGCCGCTGCCCGCGTTCGTGCCCGGCGGCGACATCCCCTGGCACCGGATCCTGTTCGTCGAGGCCGACGGCGAGGTCGTCTGGGACCGGGCGGCGGGCCTGGACCTCATCGACTCCTCGCAGGCCGGGCGGGTGCCGATCCCGCGCCTGCTGCGGGCGCCGTTCTTCACGGCCGTGGCGCCGTCCGCCTGGGACCCGTCGGCGGGCTGGCGTCCCGCGCCGGCCGTACCGCCCGGGCGGGCGTCCGGCGCGGCGCGGTTGCGGGTGCTGACCTGGAACACCCTCTGGGACCGCTACGACGGCGACCGGATCGCCACCGCCCGGCGCAGGCCGCTGCTGCTGGAGGCGCTGGAGCGGGCCGACGCCGACGTCATCGCGCTGTAGGAGGTCGAGGCCGAGCTGCTGGGGGCGCTGCTGCGGGCCCGCTGGGTCCGCTCGGGTTACACGCTGGGCACCGACCCGGCGGGCGGCGACGTCGACGACAGCGGGCTGCTGCTGCTCAGCCGCCTGCCCGCGCGGGAGGCGGGCCGGCACGCGCTCGGCCCGCACAAGGCCGTCACCGCCGTCACGGTGGAGACCTCCGCCGGGCCGGTCGTGGTGGCCGCCACCCACCTCACCAGCGACCACTCCGGCGACGGTCCCGCCCGGAGGGAGGCGGAGCTCGCCCGGCTGGCCGAGGTGCTGTCCCCGGTGGACGGGGACGTGGTGCTGCTGGGCGACCTCAACGACGGCGGGGACGGGCCCGTGGAGGTCCTGGAAGCGCGGGACGCCTGGAGCGAGGTCCACGGGGCCGGCGACCGGACGGCGACCTTCGATCCGCGGGCCAACCCGCTGGCGGCGGTCTCCTCCCTGTCCGGCCGCGCCTCCCGGCTCGACCGGGTGCTGCTGCGCGGTCCCGGCCTGCGCGCCGAGGCCGCGGCCCTGCTGGGCGACTCGCCGGCGACCTCCGACGGGCTGTTCGTCTCCGACCACTACGGCGTCGTGGTGGATCTCACCGTCGGCGGGGACGGGCGTGCTCCCAGCGCCCCCGCCGCGCCCGGCGTCCCCGGCGTGCTCGACGTACGGCCGACGGCCCGCACGGCGGTGGCCTGGATCCCGCCGGAGGAGCTCTGGCCGCGGCTCCAGGAGATCCGCCGCGAGCACGACCCCCAGATCCGCAGGTGGCCGCCGCACGTCAACGTGCTGTTCGGCTTCGTGCCCGAGTCCTGGTTCGAGGAGGCGGCGGCACTGCTGTCCTCCGCCGCCGCCGGGATCCCCCCGTTCACCGCGCGGCTGGCGGGCGTGCGCGCCTTCGGCCACCGTGACGACTCCACGGTCTGGCTCGACCCGGCCGCGGACGGGGCCGAGCCGTGGGCCGGGCTGCGCGCCGCGCTGGAGCGCCGCTTCCCCCGCTGCCGGGGGCGCGGCGAGGGCTACACCCCCCACCTGACGCTGGGCCGGACCCGGGACCCGAAGCGACTGGCCGCCGCCTGCGCGGCACGGCTCGGTGAGATGTCCGCACACGTCGGTGAGGTGGTGCTGCTCTCGCGCCGCGGCCCGGAGCCCATGCGGCCCCGGGCGGCCGTGGCCCTGGGGACGGGCGAGGTCCGATGGCTCGACCGTGACGGGTGCGCACCCGGTCTCGGCCGTGACGGGCACGCACCCGGCGGGATCCGCGCGCCCGGCGGGGGCACCGGAGCGCGGTCCGGAGCACGGGGGCGCCCCGGGGAAGACGACGACGCGCGGGTGCGGGAGGTCGTCGGGCGGGTGCGGGCCGCGCTGCCCGAGGGGACCGTCCATGTCGTCGGCTCGCGGCGGATGGGCTGCGCCCTGGTGGGCGCGGACCTGGACCTGGTGGCGGTCCTGCCCGGCGCGGCCGGCCCGGGGGAGGTCGCGGCCCGGGTGGAGGCGGCGCTACCGGAGGCGGCCGGTGTCCGGCGGGTGACCGGGGCCCGGGTGCCCGGTCTGCGGCTGAGCGCCGGTGGCCTGGACGTCGATCTGGTCGTCGTCCGGACCGGGGGCCTGCCCCCGGCCGAAGCGGTGGCCCGCCGCGGCGAGCTGGGCGAGGCCTCCGCGACCGCGCTGAGCGCGGTCAGCGACGCCCGGGCCGTGCTCGCCGCGGTCGGCGCGGGCGGCGTGGACGAGGCGACCGCCGCGGACCGCGCGGGCGGCGGGCCGGGCGCGGCACCCGGGGCGGTCGGCACGGGATTCGCCGAATTCGCCGGATTCGCCGGGCTGGCCAGGGACGTGAAGGCCTGGGCCAGGGCGCGGGGGCTGGACTCCGCCCCGTTCGGCGGGCTGCCCGGCCTGGCCTGGGCCGTCCTGGCCGCGCGCACGGTGCGCGAGTCCGGTGACCTCCCGTCCGCCGACCTGCTCCGGCGCTTCTTCGGCATGTGGGCCGCGTGGGACTGGCACGAGCCGATCGCCCTGCGCCCGGACGCCCCCGTGCCCGCGACGGGGAGCGGCCCTGGGGCGAGCGTGCGGATCCTGACCCCCACCGCCCCGGTCCGCCTCTGCAGCGAGCAGGTCGGCCCCGGCATGCGGGACCTGCTGACGCAGGAGCTCTACAGCGCCTGGGAGGTCACGGAGGCGGCGGCGGAGACCGGCCGGGATCCCGGGCCGGACCTGTGCGCCCCGCCGCCGCTGCACCGGCGCCACGCGGCGTGGGCGGTCGTGACCGTGCGGGCCTGCCGGGGGGAGGAGTTCGGCGTGACGCTGGGCCGCGTCCGGGGCCGGGTGCGCGCGCTGCTCACCGCCCTGGAACGCGCGGGCACCCACGACGCGCACGCCTGGCCCCGGCCGTTCGAGACGGGGCCGGGGCTGGCGCGGTTCGCGATCGGGCTCGGCCGGACGCCGCCGGAGGCGGCCGGGCTCGCGGGCGTCGCCGCCCCGTGGGCTGCGGGCCTGCGCGGGACGGAGGTCGGGCGGGCGGAGTGCGGCGAGGTGCCGACGCTGCGCTGACCGCCCCGGGCACGGCCCGCCCCGCGGGCGGGGCGGCCTCCCCCCGTGCGACGTCCCGGGCCCCGGCACCTGCCCGGCTCCCGATGCCCGATACCCGGTACCGGCCCGGCCCCCGGTACCGGCCCGGGCCTACGCTCCGGCCGCCACCGGCCGGGCCGCCACCGGGCGGGCCGCCACCGCGTCGCCCCGCCGGGCGGTGCCGTGACGGGTCACCCGCATGATCACGCCGAACTTGTTCGCGTGCCGTTCTATCAGCCACTTCTGCAGCTGCGGCCAGCGCTCCCGGCCCTCCGGGTCCCAGCTGGGCACCGCGCACCGGATGCACGGCCCGGTCACCTCGCCCGTCACCGCGAGCTCGACCTCGCCCACGGTCAGCACGGTGCCGTCGGTCCAGTCCTCCTCGGCGAAGGCGGGCGCGTCGAGGTCGAGGTGCAGGTTCGGCCGGAACCTGAGCAGGTCCACCGGCGCCCCCATCTCCTCCTCCAGCGCGGCCCGGGACGCCTCGGTGGTCACCAGCACGGTCGGCCCGCGGTCCTGCTGCCCGTCGGCGGCCCGCAGGCGCAGCGGGGTGCCGAGCGACTCGGCCAGCGCCCCGGCGAGCCCCGGGTCGCCCCACCGCCAGACGGTGCCGTCCGGTCCTGTCAGCACCGGCTCCGTCAGCGCCGGCTCCGCGCCCTCGGCGGGGTAGCCGCTGCTCCAGTGGAGCATCTCCGCGCGCTGCCGTACGGTCAGCCTCCGGCCCTCTCGGCCGTCGCGCTCGTCGACCAGCGCGTAGGCCCGGTCCCCCGCCATTCCCCGCCCGTCGAAACGCGCCTGCTCGATCTCCTCGCCCCGCAGCGACTTCACCGGCCACCGCAGGATCCGCCCGACACTCCCCTGGTACGTCGTCATGTCCCCAACGTAGCGACGTCCCGGCGGGCGCGCCGTACCCCGCGGCGGTCGGTAGAGTCGCCAGGGTCATGAGAGAACACACGATCACCGCGCTGTGGGAGGAGATCCCCGACGGCGCCGACGACCTGGACGTGGTCGGCGGCGGTTTCCGGATCTACCTCTGCCCCTGCGGCAAGCAGCTGCCCGACCGCACCGCGGCCGAGCTGCACGCGATGGAGACCGACCAGTGCACCACCTGCCTGGGCTCCGGGACCGAGCAGGTCGTGCCCGGCTACGCCCAGCCCTGCACGTCCTGCGGGGGCAACGGCCGGCGCAGGTCGCAGCTGCAGTGGCAGCTCGCCTACGCCGAGGCCGAGACGGTGATCACCGTCGAGACCGTCCGCGCGCTGATCGCCCCGCTGCCCGGGCCGTTCCGGCTCTCCCAGGTCGCCGACGCCGTCCGGGACGCCCTCGGCCTGCCGGTGGGCCGCCTGCCGGTCGGTCCCCGCGTCCGCGACATCCTCCGGAGCCTGGAGGCCGCCGGCGAGCTCGTCCTGGTCTCCGCGCCGGACGAGATGCTGCGCGGGCCCTCGGTGGTGCTCTACCGCGACCCCTACTGGGAGCACGCGCGGGACTGACGCCCGTCCCGCGCGCCGCCTCCCCGGGGGCCGCCCCCGGTCACCGCCGCGGCGGACCGGGCGGCTCCCGGCGCCCGGCGGGAGCGCTCGCCGGGCCACCGCGGCGGCCGGTCAGGCAGCGTGCCGCCACGGGGTGGCCCGGAGCAGGTCGTCGACCTCCCGCGGGGGGATGGGAGGGGAGAACAGATAGCCCTGCGCCAGCGGGCAGCCCATCCGCTGCAGCACGCCGGCCTGCTCGACGGACTCGACGCCCTCGACGACGGTGGACAGGCCCAGGCTCGCCGCCAGCTCCACGATCGCCTTGGTGAACGCCCGGGCCTGGCGGTGGTCGGCACCGGTGAGCGGGGTCGTGAACGACCGGTCGATCTTGAGGATGTCGACCGGCAGGGTGCGCAGGTAGGCCAGCGAGGAGTAGCCGGTGCCGAAGTCGTCCAGCGCGATGCGGACCCCGTGGGCGCGCAGGTCGGCCAGGATGCCCACGATGCGCTGGGTCTCGGCCGGGCCGGTGGCCAGCAGCATGCTCTCGGTCACCTCGAGGGTCAGCGCGTTGCGCGGCAGCGCGTGACGGGTCAGGATCTCCATGACCGTCTCGCGGAAGGTGCGCTCGCGCAGCTGGCGGCCGGAGACGTTGACGGTCACGGCGATGCCGTGGCGCTCGTGCCACCGCTTGGCCTCGGCGCACGCCTGCTCCAGCGCCCACCAGCCGATGTCGACGATCAGGCCGGTGTCCTCGGCGACGGGGATGAACACGTCCGGGGGGATGGAACGGCCCCCGGCGGGGGTCCAGCGCAGCAGCGCCTCGACCGCGTGGATGCCGCCCGTGGCCAGGTCGACGACGGGCTGGTAGGCCAGGCTGAACTCACCCGCGGCCAGGGCCCGGCGCAGACCGGCGGCGATCTCGGAGTGGTGCAGGCGCTCGGCGCGCAGGGTGTAGTCGAAGACGGCGACCCGGTTCTTGCCCGCGGCCTTGGCCGCGTACAGGGCCAGGTCCGCGTCGCGCAGCGCGTCGCTGGCGGTGGTCGGGGCGGTATCGGCCAGGACACCGATGCTGGTGGTCACGTACAGCTCACGGCCGTCGAAGGTGTAGGGGGCGCGCACGGCGGACAGCACCCGCTCGGCCTCGGCCGTGGCGGCCTCCAGGCCGGTGCCGGGCAGCACGATGGCGAACTCGTCACCGCCGAGCCTGGCCAGGACCTGCCCGTCGGAGGTCAGGCCGCGCAGGCGGCGGGCCACGGCGATCAGCAGCTCGTCGCCGACGGGGTGGCCGTGGGTGTCGTTGACGTCCTTGAACCCGTCCAGGTCCAGCAGCAGCAGCGCGGGCGCGGGCCCGCCGGGGTGCGCGGCGTGGTCCGCGATGACGCCCTGCAGCGCCTCGCTCAGCAGGGCGCGGTTGCCCAGGCCGGTGAGCGGGTCGTGGGCGGCCCGGTGCGCCAGGCTGCGCTGCAGGACGTCCTTCTGGCGCAGGGCGTCGCGCAGGTCGGCGGCCCGGGTCTCGGCGATCCCGGCCACCACGCTCAGCCTCAGCACCAGCAGGACCGCCAGGATCAGGGTCAGCACCGCGACCACCACGTCACCGTGCGAGGAGACGCCGCCGCGCAGCCACCCGCCCAGGATGGAGGCCGCCGGGCTCAGCAGCGCCGGCGCCAGGAAGACCAGGACGCGGTTCCGGCCGGAGGTGGACGCCGGCCGGGTCCGGCCGGCGCCGGCCATGCTGGGGTGCAGCACCGCGGCTCCGGTCAGCACCGACCAGCCCAGCCAGCCGACCGTGGTCAGGGGACCGGCCGGGCGGCCTGCGACCTGGTCGAGCAGGTAGACGCCGTCGGCGGCGAACAGGGCGAGGTAGGAGACGCCCAGCAGTAGCAGCCACGGTGCGCGGTCGCTGTCGAGGATCATGCGGGTGATGACGCCGAAGACGAACAGGTCGATCACCGGCGGGGCCAGCGCGAGGACGAGCGCGGCGCTCAGGCGGCCGCTGTCGTCGATCGCCGGGGCGATGAGGAAGGTCCACAGCGGCATGGCCGCCCCGACGCTGATGATGCCGCCGTCCAGCAGACCCGCCCAGCGGGAGCCGTCGGTCCGCAGGCTCAGCGCGATCAACGCGATCAGCGACAGGCCGTAGGCGGCCAGGGTGCCGATCCGGTACAGCTCCAGCAGCTCGGAGACGCCGAACCACACGCCGCCGACGCCCCAGCCGAGCGTGGTGGCCACCCAGGCCACCACGACGGCGGCGCGCATCAGCCGCCACGGCCGCGACCGCGCCAGGCCGTGGCGGCGCGTGCCGGCGAAGACGGCCAGGGCCGAGGCGCCCTGCCCCAGCCCCCAGCACAGCACCTCCACCCTCGGCAGCCGCTCGGTGACGAGGGCGGCGACCACCGTCAGCACGCCGCCCAGCAGCAGGAAGCCCGACCAGGCGTGGCGGCGGACGACCTGACGGGCCGCCGCCCCGGGCGGAGAGGGGTTCATCGGGTTTCTCCTAGCCGTGCGCCCCGGCGACCGGTCGGCCCTCAGAGGAGCCGCCGACCGGCGGACGGCGGCCGGCCGCGAGGGGCTCACGTGAGATCGTCCGCTCCTTCCGCGGACTCCGGCCTCCCTCCATCGGCCGGCGATCGGGACACTTGAGGAAACCCGAAGGGCGGCGACCGGATCCGTTCGGACCCGCCGCCGCCCCGTACCGGTCCCCGCGGTCCGCGGGACCGGTCTCACGGCCGGTCCGCGGGGACCGCACCGTCACCGGGGCCACCGAGTCGCTCAGCAGGTCGTGCGGGGGGCGACCGCAACAGCCCCCCGCATCACCGTGTCGTCCTCCTCGCGGTCCGCCCCGCAGTGCTCCACCCTCCCGACCTGCCGGTCCGCGCCCGGCGCAGGGGCCGAAGGGCCCGCGGGGCCGGGACCTCCGGCCTCGGGGAGGGGGCCGCCCCCGCTGCCCGGCGACGGCCGCCGATCATGACGGCCGGACGGCGGCCGGAGCCCGGGTTAGAGTCACCTGGGCGGGGGGGAGGTCCGCAAGTGATCCGGGTCCGAGCACGCCGCCTCCCGGGTGCTCCGGCATCCGGGACGACCTCTGCCTCTTTTCGGGAGAATCCCATGACCGAACGCATCACGGCCCCCGGCGACCTCGGCCGCAGGGTCTCCGCCCGGCGCGAGTCCCTCGGCCTCAGCCGGGAGCGGCTGGCCGAACGGGCCGGGATCGACCCCGGCTATCTCGCCTACCTGGAGGAGAGCGCCGCCTCTCCCGCGGCCGAGACCGTGCAGCGGCTGGCCGCCGCGCTGGACACCACCCCGGAGGAGCTGCTCGGCGGCACGGTCGACCTGCCGCCCGGCCGCGGCGCCTCCGCCGCGCCTCCCCTGCTGGAGAAGCTCGACCGGACCGAGTGCCTGCACCTGATCTTCCCCGGCGGTGTCGGCAGGATCGCCTTCAACGACGCCGGCGGCCCCATGATCCTGCCGGTCAACTACGTGCTGCACGACAACGCGGTGATCTTCCGCACCTCCGTCGGAGGGCCCCTCGACGAGAACCTGCGCACCGGGATCGAGGGGGTCGAGTTCAAGATCGCGTTCGAGGTCGACCGGATCGACGACCCCAACCGGGAGGGCTGGAGCGTGCTCATTCGGGGCGGCGCCCACCTCGTGTCCTCCCCCGACGAGCAGGCGGCCGTGGAGGCCGCGGGCGTGCACCCCTGGGCCGGGGGCGAGCGCAACCTCTACGTCAAGATCATCCCCACCGAGGTCTCCGGCCGCCGCATCCGGCACGGCCTGTGACCCCCGCCTCCCCGCCCCGGCGGCCCGCCCTCGGGCCGGGAGCGGATCGCCTCGCCGGGCCCCGATGGTCTACCGTCGAAAAAGAGGGCCCGACCGCAAGACCCGGCGGCCCGCGGCCGGGGTGAGGAGAGCTGACGGCATGGATGTGATTCGCGTGGTCCTCGTGGACGACCACGAGGTGGTACGGCGCGGCGTCGCGGCGCTTCTCGACTCCGAGGACGACATCGAGGTCGTCGGGGAGGCCGGGACCGCCGAGTCCGCCGTCACCCGCATCAACGCGCTCCAGCCGGACGTCGCGGTGCTGGACGTGCGCCTGCCCGACGGGAGCGGGGTGGACGTCTGCCGGGAGGTCCGCTCCCGCAGGCCGGAGCTGGCCTGCCTGATGCTGACCTCCTTCGCCGACGACGACGCCCTGTTCGACTCGGTGATGGCGGGCGCCTCGGGATACGTCCTCAAGCAGATCCACGGCTCCGACCTGGTCGGAGCCGTGCGCACCGTGGCCTCGGGACAGTCGCTGCTGGACCCGCAGACGACCGCGTCGATGCTGGCGCGCCTGCGCGACCAGGAGAGCCGCAAGGACCCGCTCGCCGCGCTGTCGGCTCAGGAGCGGCAGATCCTGGACCTGATCGGCGAGGGGCTGACCAACCGCCAGATCGGCGAGCGGATGTTCCTGGCGGAGAAGACGGTCAAGAACTACGTCTCCAACCTCCTGGGCAAGCTCGACATGCAGCGCCGCACCCAGGCGGCGGCTCTGGTCACCCGGCTCAAGGCCGAACGCGGTGAGCGGGGAGACCTCCGCCCCTGGTGACGGCGGCCGTGGCGAGCCGACGCCGAGGGCGCGGAAGTCGTCGACCCGGCCGGCCCGTCTCCCGCTGGCCCCGTGGACGTCCCCGGGGGCCCGCTCTCACCTCCGCTCGATCGGCACCTGCCAGCGCAGCACGGTGCCGCCGCCCTCGGCGCGCCCGGCGGTGAACCCGCCGCCCAGCCGTTCGGCCCGGTCCGCCAGGTTGCGCAGGCCGCTGCGCCGGCCGCCCTCGGGCAGGCCGACGCCGTTGTCGGACACCTCCAGCAGCAGCGTGCCGCCGCTGACCTCGACCAGCACCCGGGCCCTGCTCGCGCCGGCGTGGCGCGCGATGTTGGACAGCGCCTCGCGCAGCACCGCCCGCAGCTGCTCCCCCACGTCCTCGGGCACCGTGTTGTCCAGCGGTCCCTCCAGCCGGATGCCCGGCATGAAGCCGAGCTGCTCGCGGGCGGCCTCCACCAGCTCCGTCACCCGGCCGCGGAGGCTGCGGGCCGGACCGGCCTGCGGCGTCTGCAACGCGAAGATCGTGGAGCGGATCTCCTTGATCGTCTGATCCAGCTCGTCCACCGCGTGCTGCAGCCGGGCCGACGCGCCCGGGTCGTCCACCATGCGGACCGTGCTCATCAGCGTCATCGCGACCGCGAACAACCGCTGGATCACCACGTCGTGCAGGTCCTTGGCGATCCGGTCGCGGTCCTCCAGCAGGCCCAGCCGCTCGGCGTCGCGGCGCGCGTCGGCCAGCTCCAGCGAGATCGACGCCTGTCCCGCCAGCGCCTCGGCCATCCTCAGGTCCCCCTCGCCGAAGGGCGGTGCCCCGTTCCGCTTGGCCAGGCCGAGCACACCGCGGGCGCCCTCGGCCCCGCCGAGCGGCACGGCGATCGCCGGCCCCAGCGGCACCCGCTCCAGGTGCTCGGGGCGGCCCATCAGCTCCCACAGGTCGAGCGCGCTCTGCGGCTCGCCGGTGCGCAGCACGACACCCGCCAGAGACCGGTCCGCCGGCATGTCGCGCCCGCGCAGCTCCCGGTCGCCGAACCCCTCGGCGATCTCGATCCGCACCGCGTCGCCGTGCGGGAAGCTCACCGTGACCGTGTCCGCCCGGGTCAGCTCCCGGACCCGCCGGGCCATGGCGGTGAGCACCTCCTCCGGCTCGTCGCCGGAGAGCAGCTTGGTGGTCACCTCCGACGAGACCCGCAGCCACTCCTCCCTGCGCCGGGCCTCCTCGTACAGGCGCGCGTTCTCGATGGCGACCCCCGCCGCCGCGGCCAGCGCGTTGACCACGGCCTCGTCCTCCTCCTCGAACGGGCCTCCCCCGCGCTTCTCGGTCAGGTAGAGGTTGCCGAAGACCTCCTCGCGCACCCGGACCG
>NZ_BAAAUT010000075.1:0-28139 GCF_039534085.1 Planomonospora alba | reverse complement strand
GTGGCCCCGTCCGCGGCTCCGCCCGTGCGGCGGCGGTCACGGCAGCGGCACGGTCGCCCCCTCCGTGGCGGCGCGGCCGAGCGGCGGGTCGCCGTACAGGCGGATCCCGCTCACCACGGCGCCGTCCGGGACGTCGAACCACAGGTCCAGCTCGACCCGGACCCCGGCGCCCAGCAGGAACGTCTCCGGCTGGCGCTTGATGGCGTGGGAGAACGCGTCGAGGCCGTACGACCGGCCGTCGGCGGTGAGCAGCCGCTGCCGTCTGGCGTCGAAGCGGGAGTTGGTGCGGCCGGGGTTCTCCGCGACGATCCGCACGACCACGTACCGTCCCTTCGCCTGCCACTCGGCGTGGCTGCCGAAGAAGCCCTCAAGGCCCTTCTGCAGTCCGATCACCGTGAAGCGGGTGTCGCCGTCCTGGACGGGGGCGGCCGTGACGGGGGTCTCACCCGGCCTGACCGGGCGGGGCGGGAGCTCGTAGGTGGGGGTGGCCGCGGCCGGGGAGCCCGTGCGGGGCCCCGGCGGACCGGAGCAGCCGGCGGACGCCGCGAGAAGGAGCGCGGCGGCCGCGGTGAGCGCGGCGGCACGGGGCATGACGATCACGTTAGATCCGGGTAGACCGGATTCATACACGTGATCAGGCTTGTTGTCCGAATTGTGTCACAGCGGTGACCTGCCCAACCGTGCGGGTGGGGCAGCATCACCGGCATTGAGAGGTATCCATGCGGAAAGCGACGTTGACCGAGAAGGAGGCCGTCATGGGCCTGAGTTTCATTCCCCGCCGGGCACTCGCGGTGGGCGCCATGGTCGTCGCCGGCGCGCTCGGCCTGTCGGCCTGCGGCGGTGGGGAGAACACCACCGCGAGCCCGAGCGAGGGTGCCTCGTCCAGCGCGGCCGCCGCCGGCGCCCCCAAGCTGGTCACCCCCGGCAAGCTGACGACCTGCACGAACCTGCCGTATGAGCCCTTCCAGTTCAAGGAGGGCGAGAAGGTCGTCGGTTTCGACGTCGACATCGTCGACCTGGCCGCCAAGAAGCTCGGCCTGACGCAGGAGATCGTGGACATCGACTTCGCCGTCATCAAGAGTGGCGCGGCCATGGCCGCCGGCAAGTGCGACGTCGCCGCCGCGGGCATGACCATCACGGAGGAGCGCAAGGCGAACATCGACTTCTCCGTGCCGTACTTCGACGCCACCCAGGCGTTGCTGGCCAAGAAGGGCACCGGCGCCGCGTCGCTGGAGGACGTCAAGGCCAAGAACCTCAAGCTCGGTGCCCAGGCCTCCACCACCGGCCTGGACTACGCCAAGAAGAACGGCTTCAACCCGCGCGAGTTCGCCGACTCGCCCAAGGAACTCCTGGGTCTGCAGTCCGGCCAGGTCGATGTGATCATCCAGGACCTGCCGGTCGTGCTCACCTGGCTGAAGAAGCCGGAGGTCGCCGAGAAGTTCGAACTGATCGCCAGCCTGGACACCGGCGAGCAGTACGGCATCGGCCTGAAGAAGGGCGCCGACCCGGTTCTGCTCAAGGCGATCAACGACTCGATCACCGAGGCCAAGGCCGACGGCACCTACGAGCAGATCTACGTCAAGTGGTTCGGCAAGAAGCCCGGAGAGCTCGGCTGATCCATGACCGACCAGTCAACGACGGCTGAGCCGTCGGGTCCTGCCGGGGCTCCCCCCGGCAGGGCCCGCCTCAGCCCCCGCAAACGGCAGCGGATCAGCCGCGCCGTCCAGTACGCCATCCTGATCGCGGCGGCCGTCGCGCTCGTCCTGCTCACCGACTGGGCCAGCCTGGCGCAGAACTTCGCCAAGGCGGACGTGGCCGAGCAGGCGCTGCCGGACCTGTTCACGGTCGCGCTGAAGAACACGCTCATCTACTCGGTCGGCGGGTTCGTCTTCGCCTTCCTGCTCGGCCTGCTGCTGGCCCTGATGCGGCTGTCGTCGGTCGGGCCGTACCGGTGGCTCTCGCTGGTCTACATCGAGATCTTCCGCGGCCTGCCGGCGCTGCTGATCTTCCTGCTGATCCTCTTCCTGCCGCTGGCCCTGCCCGGCTTCGAGGTGCCCGGCGGCCTGTACGGCCAGGGCATCCTGGGTCTGGGCCTCGTCGGGGCCGCCTACATGGCCGAGACGCTCCGCGCGGGCCTGCAGGCGGTGCCCAAGGGGCAGATGGAGGCGGCCCGCTCGCTGGGCATGTCGCACGGCCGGGCGATGCTGAGCATCGTCATCCCGCAGGCCGTGCGCATCGTGATCCCGCCGACGACCAACCAGTTCGTGGCCCTGCTCAAGGACTCGTCGCTGGTGCTGTTCCTCGGCGTGTCCGGCGAGTACGTGGAGCTGACGAAGTTCGGCAACGACCTGGCCTCCACGCACGCCAACGCCACGCCCATCCTGGTCGTCGGTGTGACTTACCTGCTCGTCACGATCCCGCTGGGCTATCTCGCGGCCCGGCTGGAGCGGCGGCAGGGGAAGGGACGGTGACCCCGGTGAGCCATGCGGTCGAGATCCGTGACCTGCACAAGCACTTCGGGAAGCTTGAGGTCCTCAAGGGCATCGACTTCACCGTCGACGCCGGCCAGGTGGTCTGCGTCATCGGCCCCTCGGGCTCCGGCAAGTCGACACTGCTGCGCTGCGTGAACCTGCTGGAGCAGCCGACGTCGGGCAAGGTCCTCGTCGAGGGCGTCGACCTGACCGACCCGGACGCCGACCTCGACGCCGCCCGGCGCCGGGTGGGCATGGTCTTCCAGCAGTTCAACCTGTTCCCGCACATGACGGTCCTGGAGAACGTCATGATCGCCCAGCGCCGGGTGCTGAAGCGCGGCCGGGCCGAGGCGGAGCGGATCGCCGTGGAGAACCTGGAGAAGGTGGGCGTCGCCGACAAGCGCGGCTCCTACCCGGCCCAGCTCTCCGGCGGCCAGCAGCAGCGGGTGGCGATCGCCCGGGCGCTGGCGATGAACCCGGCGCTGATGCTCTTCGACGAGCCCACCTCGGCGCTCGACCCGGAGCTGGTCGGCGACGTGCTCACGGTCATGCGCAAGCTGGCCGAGGAGGGCATGACCATGCTGGTCGTCACCCACGAGATGGCCTTCGCCCGCGACGTGGCCGACCGGGTGGTCTTCATGGACGGCGGCGTCATCGTCGAGGACGGCCCGGCCGAGCAGGTCATCGGCGCGCCGAGGCACGAGCGGACCAAGTCCTTCCTGCGCCGCGTGCTGGACCCGACGCACACCGACGTCTGACCGCCCCTGGCGGCCGTGGACGGGCGGCCCGTGCTCCTGCCCGGGGGCGCGGGCCGTCGGCGTGCCCGGGCCGACGGGCTCCGGACCCGCCGCTGCCTCGCGCGCCCGGCGCCCGTACGGCCCGTGCGCGGCGGACGGGAGCGGGGAGAGGACCGGAAGGGGAAGCCGGCAGGGCGGCCCGGCGGACGGGACGAGCCCGCGAGGAGGCCTTTGGCGCCGTGTGGAGCTTCCCCGACTCCGCACGTTTTCTACTCGGCCTCCCCGCGGGCGTCGATGTCACCCACCGTAACGCCATCGGAGCCGGACGCGCAAAGATATGCGGCGATGCCCGGTGCGCGGGCGCCCTTCTCGACCTTCGGGCGCCCGGTCCTCAGGCGTCGCGGAGCATGCAGGTCAGGCGGGAGGTGCAGACCCGCCGGCCCTGCTCGTCGGTGATCTCGATGTCGTAGGTGGCGACGGTGCGCCCGCCGTGCAGCCGGGTGGCGACGCCGGTGACGAGGCCGGAGGTGGCCGAGCGGTGGTGGGTGGCGTTGATCTCGATGCCGACCGCGATGCGGCCGGGGCCCGCGTGGACGGCCGCGCCGACGGAGCCCAGCGTCTCGGCCAGCACGCAGGACGCGCCGCCGTGCAGCAGGCCGTACGGCTGGGTGTTCCCCTCGACGGGCATGGTGCCGACGACGCGTTCGGCGCTCGCCTCCAGGATCTCGATGCCCATCCGGTGAACCAGGGTGTCCGTGGCGTCGGCGCCGGGAAGTCCGTCGAGGGGGGAGGCCGCGCCGGGGTCGGTCATGGTCAAGGGAACTCTCCTGTCACGCGGGTCGGGTTTTCTGTCGCACCAGGAGACTAGGCTTCTGCCGTGCCGAAGAGTGAAGCGACCCCTGCTCGTCCGTGTCTGCTGCTGCTTGATGGGCATTCCCTGGCCTATCGCGCGTTCTACGCGCTGCCCGAGGAGAACTTCTCCACCTCGACCGGGCAGAAGACGAACGCGATCTACGGGTTCACCTCGATGCTGGTCAACGTGCTCCGTGACGAGAAGCCGACCCACGTGGCGGTCTGCTTCGACCGGTCGGAGCCCACCTTCCGGCACGAGGAGTACGACGGCTACAAGGCCACCCGCAGCGCCAGCCCCGACAGCTTCCGCAGCCAGATGAGCCTGATCCACGAGATGCTCGACGCGTTGCGCGTCCCGCACCTGTCGATGGCGGGCTACGAGGCCGACGACCTGATCGCCACGCTCGCCACGCGGGCCGCCGACCAGGGCATGCAGGTGCTGGTCGTCACCGGCGATCGCGACGCGCTGCAGCTCGTCGACGACCGGATCACGGTGCTGATGACGCGGGTCGGGATCAGCAACATGACGCGCTTCACGCCCGAGGCCGTCGTCGACAAGTACGGCCTCACCCCGGCTCAATACCCCGACTTCGCCGCCATCCGCGGCGACGTCAGCGACAACCTGCTCAACATCCCGGGCGTGGGCGAGAAGACCGCCGCCAAGTGGATCCGCGAGTTCGGCTCCCTGGAGGAGCTGGTCAACCGGGTCGACGAGGTCAAGGGCAAGGTCGGCGACAAGCTCCGCGACCACCTGGACCAGGTGCTGATGAACCGCCGCCTGACCCAGCTGGTGCGCGACGTGCCGCTGGAGAGGGAGGTCTCCGAGCTCAGGATCGGCCAGTGGGACCGCGGAGAGATCGACAAGATCCTCGACACGCTGGAGTTCCGGGGCGAGATCCGCGACCGGCTCTTCAAGACCCTCGGTTCGGCCGAGCCCGAGGTCGCGGAGGCGGGCGGCTTCGAGGCCGAGGTCGTCTCCCTCGGCGCCGACGAGGTGGCCGGGTGGCTGGCCGCGCTGCCCGAGGGCCGGGCGGGACTGGCCTTCTCCGGGACGCACGGCAGCGGCACCGGCCGCGTCGACGGCATCGCGATCGCCGCGCCGTCCGCGGGCGGGGCGCGGGTGGCGTTCGTGGACCCGGCGGGGCTGACCGAGGCCGACGAGGCGGCGCTGCGCGCCTGGCTGGGCGACGAGGCGAGGGCCAAGGCGGTGCACGACGCCAAGGGCCCGATGCTGGGGCTGTGGGCGCAGGGCATGGACCTGCGCGGGCTGTCCTGCGACACCGCGCTGGCCGCCTATCTGGCGACGCCGGGGCAGCGCTCGTTCGTCCTGGAGGACCT
Organism: Planomonospora alba; assembly: GCF_039534085.1. Taxonomy (NCBI): domain Bacteria; kingdom Bacillati; phylum Actinomycetota; class Actinomycetes; order Streptosporangiales; family Streptosporangiaceae; genus Planomonospora; species Planomonospora alba. Next base: position 22,741 of record NZ_BAAAUT010000075.1, on the reverse strand, counting down.
GGTCCGGGTCTACCTCGGCCGGGAGCTGCGCGGCTCGGCCCCCGCCGACGGCCAGGCGTCCCTCTTCGACGACCAGGAGGCCGACGCGGCCCGGGACCTCGCGCTGCAGGCCCTGGCCGTGCGCGACCTCGCCGACGCGCTGGAGGCGTTCCTGGAGCCGCGCGGGGGCGTCCGGCTGATGCGGGAGGTGGAGCTGCCGCTGGTGACCGTGCTGGCCGAGATGGAGCGGACGGGCATCGCCGCCGACCGCGACCACCTCGAGGCGCTGGAGGCGGAGTTCCGGGCCGCGGTGAAGCAGGCGGTCGAGGCGGCGCACGCGTCGGTGGGGGAGCAGTTCAACCTGGGCTCGCCCAAGCAGCTGCAGGAGATCCTCTTCGTCAGGCTGGGCCTGCCCAAGACCAAGAAGATCAAGACCGGATACAGCACCGACGCCGACCAGCTGGCCTGGCTGGCCGGGCAGACCGAGCACGAGCTGCCGACGATCATGCTCCGCCACCGCGACCAGGAGAAGCTCCGGATCACCGTCGAGGGCCTGATCAAGGAGATCGCCGACGACGGCCGGATCCACACCACGTTCCGGCAGACGGTGGCGGCCACCGGGCGGCTCAGCTCGGAGAAGCCCAACCTGCAGAACATCCCGATCCGCACCGCCGAGGGCCGCCGCATCCGGCAGGGCTTCACGGTCGGCTCCGGCTACGAGGCGCTGCTGACCGCCGACTACAGCCAGATCGAGCTGCGCATCATGGCGCACCTGTCCGGAGACGAGGCGCTGATCTCCGCCTTCGAGTCCGGCCACGACTTCCACCAGGCGACCGCCGCGCGGGTCTTCGGGGTCGAGCCGGACGAGGTGACCGGTGAGATGCGCGCCAAGATCAAGGCGATGAACTACGGCCTGGCCTACGGCCTGTCCGACTTCGGCCTGTCGGGGCAGCTCAACATCCCGGTGGCCGAGGCCCGGACCCTCAAGGAGGGTTACTTCGAGGAGTTCGGCGGCGTCCGCGACTTCCTCAACGCGATCGTCGCCCGGGCCCGGCAGGACGGTTACACCGAGACCATCCTGGGTCGCCGCCGCTACCTGCCCGACCTCAACAGCGACAACCGGCAGCGCCGCGAGATGGCCGAGCGGATGGCGCTCAACGCGCCGATCCAGGGCTCGGCGGCCGACATCATCAAGATCGCCATGCTGCAGGTGCGCGAGGCGCTGCGCGAGTCCGGCCTGGACTCGCGGATGCTGCTCCAGGTCCACGACGAGCTCGTGTTCGAGGTGGCGCCGGGAGAGCTCGACGCCCTGCGCGAGCTGGTCCGCGCGCGGATGAACGCGGCCTACGAGCTGCGCGTCCCGCTGGAGGTCTCGGTGGGCGTCGGCCGCACCTGGCAGGACGCCGGCCACTGACGCCCGGCCGCTGACGTCCGCTCGCCGGCACCGCGGCCGTCGGCTCCGGCCGCGGTGCCTGTTCGCCGTGCCTGCCCGTCGGCGCGGGTCCGCCGGCGCCCGCGGCACCCGTCCACCGCGCCCGCACGCCCCCGAGGGCGTCCGGGCGCGGCGGGCTGCGGGCCCCCGGGCCGGCCGCCCCCGGCCGGTCGGAAGCCGTGGACCGTGCCATGGAGTGTGTCTGGTCTTGTCCTAGTCTGTTCTAGGGTTGGACGGCAGGCCGACAGCTCGACGGGCACGGGAGTCTTGTGCGGAGTCCAACCCCCCCGCTCACGCGGATCATCATGCTCGCCAACGTCCTGGTCGTGGTCATCGCGACGGGGGTGCTCTTCCTGCTCCCCGATCCGTCCGCGCCCCCGGCGCCCGCGCCCTCGCACCAGGCGGGCGCGCTGAAGAAGGGCGAGGAGCCTCCGCCGCCCGCGGAGCCCGAGCTGCCCTCGGCCGAGTTGCCCGCCCCGGTCACCGCGACGCCGGAGTCCGCCCGGAAGGTGAAGGCCAACGAGGCGGGCCTGGTCCCGGTGATCATGTACCACCGGATCGTGAAGAAGCGGCAGGCGTCCATCGACCGCACCCCCGACCAGGTGCGCAAGGAGATGGAGAGGCTGGCCAGGGAGGGCTACGTGCCGATCACCGCCCGGGAGTTCGCCACCGGGCGGATCGGCATCCCGGCGGGCAAGCACCCGGTCGTGCTGACCTTCGACGACGGCCACCCCAGCCACTTCGCGCTGGACGAGGCGGGCATGCCGGTGAAGGACACCGCGGTCGGGATCATCTACCAGGTCGCGAAGAAGTACCCGGACTTCCGGCCGGTGGCGACGTTCTGGGTCAACCGGCAGCCGTTCGGCCTGCAGAGCCGGGCCGACCAGGCCCGGGCCGTGCAGTGGCTGACCGCCCGGGGCTTCGAGGTGGCCAACCACACCTGGAGCCACCCCTACCTGCCGGGCCTGTCGAAGCAGGGCATCGCCGAGCAGCTCGTCCGGGTCGAGCGGCTGCTGGAGAAGCTCGGCGGGAGCCCCTCCGAGACGCTCGCGCTGCCGTTCGGGGCGATGCCGCGCAAGCGGTCCACCGTGCAGAAGGGCTCCTGGGACGGGACGAGGTTCTCCTTCAAGGGCGTCTTCCTGGCCGGCGCCCAGCCGTCGGAGTCGCCGTTCACCAAGAAGTACGACTGGCGCTCGATCCAGCGCATCCAGAGCAACGGCAAGAGGGGCGAGTGCCGCCGGTGGTGCTCGCAGTACTGGCTGGAGTGGCTCGCCAAGCACCCCGAGCAGCGCTACACCGCGGACGGGGATCCCGAGCGGATCTCCATCCCGCGGAAACTTCGGGGTAATATCACCTCCAAGCGGAGCGGGCAGGTCAACGCGTATTAGCCGTTCCTGTCGCCGTTGCGGGCTTTGCACACCTTCGGTGGGCGCTCCTTCCGGATTGACCAGGCTGCTCTGGTCTCATATGCTGATCGCTGCGCTGTGGGCCCGCGTGTGCCTCGGACGGAGTGGGCTCGCGCTCGATCACGTCGGATGAAAATCACTCGGCTTGACCGGATAAGGGGCCTGCTGCGCGTCCGCCACATCGACATCTGTCCGCGTTCGGAGCAATTCCACACATGACGAGCAGCACTGAGGCCACCTCCACCCCGCAGGTAGCGGTCAACGACATCGGTTCCGAGGAGGCCTTCCTCGCCGCGATCGACGAGACCATCAAGTACTTCAACGACGGCGACATCGTCGAGGGCACCGTCGTCAAGGTCGATCGAGACGAGGTCTTGCTCGACATCGGCTACAAGACCGAGGGCGTCATCCCCTCGCGCGAGCTCTCGATCAAGCACGATGTCGACCCGGCGGACGTCGTCGAGGTCGGTGAGCACGTCGAGGCCCTGGTCCTCCAGAAGGAGGACAAGGAAGGCCGTCTGATCCTGTCCAAGAAGCGCGCCCAGTACGAGCGCGCCTGGGGCACGATCGAGAAGATCAAGGACGAGGACGGCATCGTCACCGGTACGGTCATCGAGGTCGTCAAGGGCGGTCTCATCCTCGACATCGGCCTCCGCGGCTTCCTGCCGGCCTCCCTGGTCGAGATGCGCCGCGTCCGCGACCTGCAGCCGTACGTCGGCCGCGAGCTCGAGGCGAAGATCATCGAGCTCGACAAGAACCGCAACAACGTGGTCCTCTCCCGCCGCGCCTGGCTGGAGCAGACCCAGTCCGAGGTCCGCCAGACGTTCCTCAACACCCTGCAGAAGGGTCAGGTCCGCAAGGGCGTCGTCTCCTCGATCGTCAACTTCGGTGCGTTCGTGGACCTCGGCGGCGTCGACGGCCTGGTCCACGTCTCCGAGCTCTCCTGGAAGCACATCGACCACCCCTCCGAGGTCGTCGAGGTCGGCCAGGAGGTCACCGTCGAGGTCCTCGACGTCGACATGGAGCGCGAGCGCGTCTCCCTGTCGCTCAAGGCGACGCAGGAAGACCCGTGGCAGCAGTTCGCCCGCACCCACCAGATCGGCCAGGTCGTGCCGGGCCGCGTCACCAAGCTGGTGCCGTTCGGCGCGTTCGTCCGGGTCGAGGAGGGCATCGAGGGCCTGGTCCACATCTCCGAGCTGGCCGAGCGCCACGTCGAGATCCCCGAGCAGGTCGTCCAGGTCGGCGACGAGATCTTCGTGAAGATCATCGACATCGACCTCGACCGTCGCCGGATCTCCCTGTCGCTCAAGCAGGCCAACGAGGGCGTCGGCGCCGAGGTCGAGTTCGACCCCACGCTGTACGGCATGGCGGCGACCTACGACGAGCAGGGCAACTACGTCTACCCCGAGGGCTTCGACCCGGAGACCGGCGAGTGGCTCGAGGGCTTCGAGAAGCAGCGCGAGGAGTGGGAGCGGCAGTACGCCGAGGCCCAGACCCGCTTCGAGGCCCACAAGCGGCAGATCGAGGAGGCCCGCCGGGCCGAGGCCGAGGCGGGCGAGGCCGCGCCGACGTCCTACTCCGGCGAGACCCCGCCCTCGAGCGGCTCCTCCGCTCCGGCCGGTGGCGCCCTCGCCTCCGACGAGGCGCTGGCCGCGCTGCGCGAGAAGCTCGCGGGCGGCCAGAGCTGACGCCGCAGGCACCACGGTTCCCGTAGGACCGGCAACGAAGGGCCCCGCTCCGGCGGGGCCCTTCCGCGTTCGCGGCCGTCTCCCCTGCCGGCCGCGCAACACCAGCCGCACACCTCGGCTCGTACCCCGGTCCTCCCGGCTCCGTGACCCGGCCCGCATCCCCCTCCGCCCGCTCCGGCTCCCGGCCCTGGCCGCACCGGGGTGCCCCGGGACGCGGGCGGCCGCTAGGGTGGCGCCATGCTGGTGATCGGAAGGGCGGATCCCGGGGACGCGGGGGAGATCCTCACCGTGCAGCGCGCGGCGTACGTCGGCGAGGCCCAGCTCTACGGCGATCCGTTCATCCCGCCGCTGGTCGAGTCGGCCGAGCAGGTCCGCCGGGCGGTCGAGACCGGCACCGTGCTCGTCGCCCGGGAGGGCGGGCGCCTCGTCGGCGCGGTCCGCGGCCGGATGGCGCGGACGACGTGCCTGGTCGGGCGGCTGGTGGTCGCCCCCGACCGGCAGGGCCGCGGGATCGGGAGCGCACTGCTGGGGGCCCTGCACGAGGAGGCCGCCGAGGCCCTGGCGTTCGACCTGTTCACCGGGCACCTGTCGGAGGGCAACCTGCGGCTCTACCACCGGCACGGCTACCGGGAGACCCGGCGGGAGCGCATGGACGACCACCTCATCTTCGTGCACATGCGCCGGCAGGCCTGACGGGCCCGCTGCCGCCGCTCCGCCACGTCCCCGCGGACGGCCGCAGGCCGGGCCTGGGGCGTCCGCGGACCGCTTCCACGGGGAGACGGGACCGGAGCACCCCGGGGGCGAGCCGGACGGGACGCCCGCGGAGATGTCCGGGCGGGGCGGGGAGCCCGCGGGCGGGCCGTACCCGTATGCTGCGGACCGTGCTGAAAGTAGGGCTTACCGGCGGGATCGGGTCGGGCAAGAGCGAGGTGTCGCGGCGGCTGTCGGACCGGGGGGCCGTGGTCATCGACGCCGACAAGATCGCTCGTGAGGTGGTCGAGCCGGGGACGGAGGGGCTGGCGCGGGTCGTCCAGGTCTTCGGGGACGAGGTGCTCCGCGCGGACGGGACGCTGGACCGGGAGAGGCTCGGCTCGATCGTCTTCTCCGACTCCGAGAGGCTCGCCGCGCTCAACGCCATCGTCCACCCGCTGGTCGGCGCCCGGGTCGCCGAGCTGCAGGAGCGGGCGGACGAGGACGCGATCGTCGTCTACGACGTGCCGCTGCTGGTGGAGAACAAGCTCGCCCCGATGTACGACGTGGTGGTCGTCGTGGACGCGGCCGACGAGGTGCGGCTGGCCCGGCTGACCGGCGCGCGGGGCATGCCGGAGCAGGACGCCCGCGCCCGGATCGCCGCCCAGGCCGGCAGGGAGGAGCGGCTGGCGGCGGCGGACGTCGTGATCCGCAACGAGGGGACGCTGGAGGACCTCGACGCGCGCGTGGACGAGCTCTGGACGGAGCTGTCCGCCCGGAGATGAGCCGCTCCGCGGCACGGGTGCGGCCCGCGGCGCACGCCGCGGGCCGCACCCGTGGAGGGCGGGACGGCCGCACCGGCGAGGGTGACGGCCGCACCGGAAGCGCCTTTCAGAACCAGCCGCGCTTCTGGGCCATGGCGTGCAGGCCCGCGCGCAGCGACTGCTCGACCTGGCCGGGGTGGTCGGTGTAGTGGACGGTGAAGCGGTTGTAGGTGTCGTGGCTGGAGGTCAGGAAGCCGCCCCGGGTGTCGGCCTCCAGGATGACGTCCATCGCGTGCGGCCTGGCGATGAAGGTCAGCTCCAGCTCGTTGAAGTGGCGGCCGTACTCGGGGCCCGCGTAGTACTCGATCTCCTGGAAGAACGGCATGGCGGAGCCGTGCAGGGTGCCGCGCTCCAGGTCGGCGCCCTTGAAGCGGAACCCCATGCGGTCGAGGGCGGCCAGGACGTGCTCCTGGGCGGGCAGCGGGTTGACGAACAGCGGGTCGAGGTCGCCCTTGTCGAGCGCGCCGGCCAGGGCCAGCTCGGTGGCGACGCCCAGCTTCATGCCGTGGAGCGGGCGGCCGCCGATGGCGCTGATCGGGGTCTCCCACGGGACCTGGATCTCGAAGGGGACCATGTGCGCGGCGCCCGCGGCGAGGTGGAACGGCCCGGAGACCTGGTGGCGCAGGAAGCTGTAGGTCGTCTTGTACTCGTTGTCGCCGCTCTCCACCTCCACCACCGCGGTGAAGTCGATGGAGATGCCCTCGACCCGGTACTCGTTGCTGCTGCTGCGGAAGGTGACCTGCCCGCGCAGGATCTCGCCGGGGCGGACGTTGGAGTTCTGCAGGATCGTGTCGACCTCGACACCTGCACCGAACGCGGCCTTCAGCTTGCGGAACACCATAGGGAGACTCCCGGGGTCGGTGGTTTAAGGGTTTATCAGCGGTCTTGGGGGATCGTCGGCGGGTTATCGGTCGGCGGAGCCGGCAGGGTCACCGGTGCCGCCATTGAGGACAACGGACGGCCTGACCTGGCCGTTCCCGCCGAGCTGCGGCAGGAGCTGCGCCATGAGCAGGGTGGACAGCGCGGAGGGGTCGCCGGACCCGCCCGCGGTGCGGACCACGACGGGGCGCGGGGCGCTCTCGGCGAGCCTGGCCCCGACGTCCAGGCGGCGGCGGGCCAGCTCGTAGCGGAGCACGGCCCGGTTGTCGCGGTAGGACTCCGCGAGGCGGCGCAGCGCCTTCGCCTCGTTCTCCGCCGAGGTGAGCTCGGCCCGGCCCCGGGCCTCGATCTCCCAGCGCACCCGCTGGGCCTCGGTCTCGTGCTCCTCCAGCATGCGGGCCACGTCCTTGCGCGCGGTGTTGGCGGCCGCCCGCACCTCGACGATGCGCGCGTCGCGGGTCTTCTTCGCCCGCTCGATCTCCATGAGGAGCGTGTCGATCCGCCGCTTGCGGGTCAGCTCCCACTCCCGCTCGAAGGCCGACATCTCCTTGGCGACCTTCTCCCGGGTGGCCAGGTGCTGCTGGTAGGCGTCGGGCAGCTGCACGTCGGGGATGTTGGCGCCGGTGATGCGCACGCCGTACCGGCCGAGCTGGCGGTTGAGGGCCTCCTGCATGTCGCCCACGTCGGAGCCGCGCAGGTCGTAGGCGCGCTCGGTGTGCACCCTGCGGCTGCGCTGGCGGATGGCGTCCTGCACGGCGCTGCTCAGCACGAGGTCGAAGTTGCCCGCCCCGATCGTCCGGACGAAGGCCACCGGGTCGACGATGCGGAACTTCAGGAAGAACTCGATGGACTTCAGCGGCACGTTCTCGGCCGTCGGACAGGCCGCGATCGGCGCGGAGTAGGGGATCTCGGTGGAGGTGTCCACGACCGCGTCGACCCGGTCCCACGGCAGCCACAGGTAGTGGCGGCCCGGGGGCAGGGTGCCGGTGATCGCGCCCCAGCGGCTGCGCACGCCGGTGGTGCCCTCCTCGATCTCGATGATCGCCCGGCGCCAGAGCCAGACCGCGGCCAGGAGCAGGAAGAACACGGCGCCGAGCGCGGCCAGCAGGCGGAAGGCCCCGCCGGCGAACACCGCGGTGCCGGCCAGGTAGAGCGCGACGAACAGCAGCGTCACCCAGGCGAAGCCCCGCCGGTCCTTGGGGATGACCACCGGCACGAGCTGCCCGGACTCGCCGCCGCGCAGCAGCTGGCGGATCTCCGACCAGGCCGCCAGCGACTCCTTGATCTTGGAGAACTCACGGCTCATCTCAGACCTCTTCCTGGACGTGCGGTACGGCGGGCGGCGCGGTCTGCGCTGCGGCGGGCGGCGCGGCCTGCGGGGCGGCTCCCTGCGGGGCGGGGTTGAGCAGGGCGGAGATCTCCGCCTCGCGCTCGCCGATCCGCCGGCTGATCTCGGTGATCCGGGAGCGGATCGCGGCCATGTCCTCGGGGGAGAACAGCGCGCTCTCGCGCCCGCCGACGAGCTGCTGGGCCAGGGCGAGCAGGTCGATGTCGACCTGCTCGCCGACCTGCACCACGCGGGGCAGGTGGGCGGCGACGGCCTCCAGCTTGTCGAGCAGGTCCTGCTGGAAGCGGTAGTCGAGGATCTCCGGGGCCTCGGCGGCGCTCAGCGCCCGGATGTCCAGGGCCTGCGCCTCCAGCAGCGCGGCGTTGGCCTTGGCGGTGGACTCCGCCTCGACCAGCCGCTGGCCCGCCTGCGCCTTGGCCTGGTGGCTGGCGCGCTCCAGCGCGGTGTCCATCTGGGCCTGGTAGCCGGCGATCTCCGCCTGGATGGCCGAGAGCTGCTCCTGCAGGCCGGCGAGCTCCCGGACCAGGTCGCCCTCGTTCTGCTCCTTGCGGAGCTGGAGCTCGTACTCGTAGGTGTAGGCCTCCTTGGCCACCCGGATCATCTCCGGGGCGGCCAGGTCCATCCGGTACTCCTGGCTGGACGGCTCGGCGTGGGTGATGTTCACGTCGGTCAGCCGCACGGCGGGCAGGAACTGCTGGTTGAGACTCTCCAGCATGCCGAGCGTGCTCTCGCCCACCAGGTCGTAGATGTCCTCGGCGCGCTGGGCGTAGATGAGGGAGCGGGTGACCTCGCTGATGGCGTTCTGCAGCTTGGCCTGGAAGCCGCCGACCGAGCCGAGCACGAAGATGAACTCGGCCGGGTCCTCGATCCGGAACTGCAGGAACAGGTCCACGCTGGCCTTGACGCCCTGCTGGGTCGGGGCCTCGCGGATGGGCGCGTTGAACGGGTACTCGCGGGTGGTGTTGACGATGTAGCTGACCCGCTTCCACGGGTTGAACAGCGTCACCCGGCCGGGGTCGGCGATCTGCACGAGCTTGCCGAACTTCGTGATCAGGGCCTTGCAGCCCTCGGGCACCATGACCACGCTCCGCCGCCACCACAGGAACGCCGCGGCCAGGGCCAGCACGACCCAGTAGTGCACGCCGAACAGCACCCGCGCGCCCTCCGGCAGCCCGGTGGCGACCAGGCCGACCAGGCCGAGCCCGGCCAGCAGGACCAGCGGGAGGACGATGCGGGCCGTGGTCCCCTTGGGGATCACGACGGGGGAGATGACGTGGACGGCCTCGCCGTTCGGGCCGCGCTCGCCGAAGCTGCGGTTGACGACCTCGCCGGCCTCGTTCAGCGACGAGCTGCGGGCCTCGATGATCGTGCCGACGGACATGCCCTGCTCACGGGCGGCCGCGAAGTCGGCGGGGTCGAGCGCGAAACCCTGCTCCCCGGGGCCCTGCCCGGCCGCCTGGCCGGCGAACTGGCCCACGGCCTGCCCGGCGGCCTGGCGCAGGTCGCCTCCCTGCCTGATCGTCTGAGCGGCCGTCACGGCTGCCTGCCTGACGGCCTCTCGTGGCCGGGACATCACACCTCCGAGGGGAGTCGATTAGGAAAAATCGGACATACATCCACATCATGCCCTGCGGGGGCGGGCGCACGGGCCAGTCAACGCGCTTCCCCTTGCGGCCCGCTTGCCGGACGGTTGAACAAGGATTGTCGGTGACTCCGCCTACAGTGGGACAGGTGAGGCCGGTAACAGATTTGCAGCGCAAGGTGGCCCCCTTCAAGGTCATCACGGACATGACCCCGTCGGGCGACCAGCCGACCGCGATCGCCGAGCTGGAACGGCGGATCAGGGCGGGGGAGAAGGACAGCGTCCTGCTGGGCGCCACGGGCACGGGCAAGACCGCCACGGTCGCCTGGCTGATCGAGAGGCTGCAGCGGCCCACCCTGGTCATGCAGCCCAACAAGACGCTCGCCGCGCAGTTCGCCAACGAGCTGCGCGAGATGATGCCGAACAACGCGGTCGAGTACTTCGTCTCGTACTACGACTACTACCAGCCCGAGGCGTACGTCCCGCAGAGCGACACCTACATCGAGAAGGACTCCTCGATCAACGACGAGGTCGAGCGGCTGCGCCACTCGGCGACCAACTCGCTGCTCACCCGGCGCGACGTGATCGTCGTCGCCTCCGTCTCCTGCATCTACGGCCTGGGCACCCCGCAGGAGTACGTCGACCGGATGACCCGCCTGAAGGTGGGCGAGGAGATCGAGCGCGACCGGTTGCTGCGCCGCCTGGTCGACATGCAGTACACCCGCAACGACCTGGCCTTCACCCGCGGCACGTTCCGGGTGCGCGGCGACACCATCGAGATCATTCCGAAGTACGAGGAGCTCGCCGTCCGGATCGAGATGTTCGGCGACGAGATCGAGCGCCTGTCCACCATGCACCCGCTGACCGGCGAGGTGCTCGGAGAGGACGAGGAGGTCTTCATCTTCCCGGCCTCCCACTACGTCGCCGGTCCCGAGCGCATGGCCGCCGCGGTCAAGGGCATCGAGGCCGAGCTCGCCGAGCGGCTGGAGGAGCTGGAGCGGCAGGGCAGGCTCCTGGAGGCCCAGCGGCTGCGCATGCGCACCACCTACGACCTGGAGATGCTGCAGCAGGTCGGCACCTGCTCCGGCGTCGAGAACTACTCCCGGCACATGGACGGCCGGGCCGCCGGCAGCCCGCCCCACACGCTGCTCGACTACTTCCCCGAGGACTTCCTGCTGGTCCTGGACGAGTCGCACCAGACCGTCCCGCAGATCGGCGCGATGTACGAGGGCGACGCCTCGCGCAAGCGCACCCTCGTCGACCACGGCTTCCGCCTGCCCTCGGCGCTGGACAACCGCCCGCTGAAGTGGGAGGAGTTCCTGGAGCGGATCGGCCAGACCGTCTACCTGTCCGCCACCCCCGGCCCGTACGAGCTGGGCCGGGTCAAGGGCGAGGTCGTCGAGCAGGTCATCCGCCCGACCGGCCTGGTCGACCCCGAGGTCGTCGTCAAGCCGACGGCGTCGCAGATCGACGACCTGGTCCACGAGATCCGCGTCCGCGCCGAGCGGGACGAGCGGGTCCTGGTCACCACGCTGACCAAGAAGATGGCCGAGGACCTCACCGACTACCTCCTGGAGCTCGGCATCCGGGTCCGCTACCTGCACAGCGAGGTCGACACCCTGCGCCGCATCGAGCTGCTGCGGGAGCTGCGGATGGGCGAGTTCGACGTGCTGGTCGGCATCAACCTCCTGCGGGAGGGGCTCGACCTGCCCGAGGTGTCGCTGGTGGCCATCCTCGACGCCGACAAGGAGGGCTTCCTGCGCTCGGAGACCTCGCTGATCCAGACCATCGGCCGCGCCGCCCGCAACGTCTCCGGCCAGGTCCACATGTACGCCGACAGGATCACCCCCTCGATGGAGCGGGCGATCGAGGAGACCAACCGGCGCCGGGCCAAGCAGATCGCCTACAACGAGGCCCACGGCATCGACCCGCAGCCGCTCCGCAAGAAGATCGCCGACATCCTCGACTCGCTCAGCAGGGAGGACGCCGACACGGCCCAGCTGCTCGGTGGGGGCGGCCGCCAGCAGTCCCGGGGCAAGGCGCCCGTCCCCGGCTTCGGCAGCCGCGCCTCCGGCCCGGGCCAGCACGCCAAGGCGATCGCGGGGGAGCTGCCCCGCGCCCAGTTGGAGGAGCTGGTCGCCTCGCTCACCGAGCAGATGCACCAGGCCGCCGCCGACCTGCAGTTCGAGGTCGCGGCCCGGCTCCGCGACGAGATCAAGGAGCTCAAGCGCGAGGTCCGCGACATGCGCGAGGCCGGCGTCTCCTGACCCGGCCGGCGAGCGGTGCGGTCCGCAGGAGGAGGAAGACCGGACGCGCAGGTGTCCCGCGTGCGGGTGCTGGGAGTACGGAGGGGCGCCGGAGTGCGCCCGCTGCCGCGTGCGACCTGGCCGACGGCTTCCGCCACTCGGCGACCGAGACCGACCGGCCAGGGGTGCCGCCCGGCAACGAGCACGCGGTCAGGGTCGGCGTCGCGGTGCTGCGCGCCCCGCACCGGCACTCGCCCCGCGCGCTGCTGGGCTGGCGGCTGGGACTGCCGGCCCTCCTGGCGGGCTTCCTGCCGAGCACGGCCGAGGCCCAGGCCATGCGTGCCCGGATCAACGCCGGCGCGACCTACGAGGAGCTGGCCGGGGAGTACGGGAGGCTCAGCCGCTGATGAACGAGCTCAGGCCGAGGCCGACGTCCACGTCGAAGCCGACGTGCGTGCGCAGCCGCTCCCGGTGGATCCCGGTGGGGACGTACGCCTTCACCCACGGTTCGAGCTCGAAGGCGTAGACGACGGGCCGCTCGTCCTCCTGCTCGATCCGCCAGAGGTACTTGATTCCCGCGTCGGAGTACTTGCTCGGTTTGGTGGTCCGGTCCCTGTCGACGGATTCGGGGGAGACCACTTCGACGACGAGGTGTACGTCCTCAGGTCTGAAGGCTCGTCAGGGCGGCCTTCTTGACGATCACGATGTCAGGTCCGGGACGCTGCCGCATCCCGGGAGTCACCGTCACCTCCCGCGCGACCATGAGGTCCGAGGGAGGTCTGATCCCGTGCTCCTCGCCGATCAGCAGGCTGATGACCAGCATGTGGAACACCGTCCGGGCGACACCATGACGAGTGCTCCGTCGATCAACTCGACGTGCCGGGGCGCGTCGGCGGGGAGATGGTCGAGCATGTCGGCCGTCCACCCGCCGGGCGGGCCCGGGTGGAACCACTCGGGAAGCGCCGTGGTCATCCCCGGGGCCTCCTCGGTGACGCGAACGCGGATCAACGCGACGTGTTCATGATCTCACAGAGGGTGGGAGGGTCAGCGGGGCTCCTCGGGGCGGGCCCGGTCGATCATCGTGCGCCGGTAGAGCTCGTCGATCTGGTCCAGCGGATCGAGGACGGGCGCCTGGCGGCGGGCCTCGATCTCCAGGTCGGTGCGGCCCTGGATCTCCTCGATGCCGGTCGCCGAGTGCGCCATCTGGTCGTTGAGCAGGTCGGCGCGGATGCGCGCGCAGGCCGTGGTCAGCTTGGCCTGGTGCTCGCGCAGCCGGGCCAGCGAGGCGTGGTCGACGTAGGCGGACACGCGGGTCTGCTGGGCGTACATGCCGAGCTGGGCGTCGAGCTGCTCGGCGTGCGCGGCGATCTCGGCCACCAGCTGGGGCAGCTCGCCCAGGCCCCAGCCGTCCCGCAGTGCCGCGTCCACGGCCTGGCGGGTGATGGAGACCTCACGGCGCAGGTCCAGGCGCAGGCGCTCGGCCTCGCCCGCCTCGCCGGGGTCCATCGCGGCCACGTGGGAGACGACCCGCTTGGTCACCTTGCGGGCCTTCTTCGTGGCCTTCTTGCCGGCCTTGACCAGCAGGTAGACCCCGGCCGCCCCCAGCAGGAGGAGGAACAGCAGGATCACCATGACGATGGCGAGAAACTCACCGATCGGAGCCACCTCCCTGCGGGGATGTTCGGATTCTTCGAGCATATCCCGGACGCCCGGGTGGACGGCGGCGGCGCAGGCGGCGCACCACCCGCCAGGAGAGCAGCGCCAGGACGGCCGCCGCGGCGGCGGCCAGGACCGGCAGGAAGACCGCGGCCAGGCTCATGCCGAGGGACCCGGCGTCCTCCAGCGTGCTCACCACCGGCGCGCCCACCCCGGCGGTCGAGGCGTTGACCGCGGGCCGGGCGGCCGCCTTCATCACGTGCACGGCCAGCGCGATCCCGATGCCCAGCACCCAGCCCGCCCAGGGGTGGCGGGCCATCCAGTCGGAGCCGTCGAGCCGGGCCGCGGCCTCGGTGGCGCTGAAGACCACGCCGCCGGCGGCGGGCCGGACCGCCGTCTGCACCATGTCGTTGACGCTGTCCACCACCGGGATCTTGTCGAGCACGACCTCCGCCAGGAACAGCACCCCGATGACCGCCAGCACCCACCCGTCGGCGAGCCAGGCGAACTCCTGCGGCAGCCGTACGTGGTCGGTGAGGTTCGCCAGCAGGCCGACGACGAGCAGGGGGATATAGGCGTTCAGCCCGGCCGCCGTGGACAGGCCCAGGCCGGTCAGCGCCGCGAGCATCGCACCTCCGTCACCGGTCTCCACGCCCTCCAACGGCCGGGGACCGGAAATGGATCCCGGCCGGCGCGTTCTCCTCAGCCGTGCGGCCCGCCCGAGGCGCCCGAGGTGACGGCCTGGAGCCGTTCGACGGCGGCGGCGAGCTGCCCGGCCATGTCGTAGACGACCTGCCGGGCGGGCTTGACCTGGTCCAGTTGGCCGACGACCTGACCCACGAAGTACGTGGCGAGCTCCCGCGCCCCCGGGTCTCCGCGCTCGGCCGCCCGGCCGATGCGGGCCAGCGCCCCCTCGGACAGCGGCATCTGCAGCGGCATCGGGAGCGGCCCGGGGCTCTCCGGGGCGTTGTCCCACTCCTCGGTCCAGGCGGACCGCAGCTGCCGGGCGGGCTTGCCGGTCCGCGACCGGGAGCGCACGGTGTCGGCGGAGCCGGCGGCCAGCAGCTTCTCCTTCACGACGGGCGGGGTCTCGGCCTCCTGCGTGGTCAGCCAGACCGAGCCGCACCACACGCCCTCGGCGCCCAGCGCCAGCGCCGCCGCCGCCTGGCGCCCGTCGGCGATGCCGCCCGCCGCCAGCACCGGGACGTCCACGGCGTCCACCACCTGGGGCACCAGGACCATCGTGGAGATCTCGCCGGTGTGCCCGCCGGCCTCCGAGCCCTGGGCCACGATCAGGTCGGCCCCTGCGGCCACCTGCCGCCGGGCGTGCTCGACGGTCCCGACCAGCGCGGCGACCGGCACCCCGGCCTGCCTGGCCCTGCTCACCATCTCGGGCGGCGGCGGGCCGAGCGCGCTGGCGATCAGGCCGATCGGGTGCTCCAGCGCCACGTCGACGAGCCCGGCCGCGCCCTCGGGCGTCACCCGCCGCCCCACCCCCTCGGCGAAGGCGGACACGGCCTCCCCGCCGCCCACGCCGTACTTGGCGAACAGGTGCGCCACGAAGTCGCGGTGCCGCTCGGGGACGGCGTCGAGCAGGCGGACGCCCCGGTCCGCGGCCGAGGCGTCGGTCCTCCCGGGCACGAGCACGTCCACGCCGTACGGCCTGCCGCCGACCTGCCCGTCGATCCAGGTCAGCTCGGCGTCGAGCTGCTCGGGGGAGTAGGCGACGGCGCCGAGCACGCCGAATCCGCCCGCGTTGGTGACCGCGGCGACCACGTCGCGGCAGTGGCTGAAGGCGAACAGGGGCAGGTCGATGCCGAATCTGTCACAGATCGCGGTCCGCATGCCGCGACCCTAGTTCTCCGAATGACGCTCGGTCCAGAGGCTACCGAATCCCGTTCTGCTTAGGGTGGGCGATCTCGCCGAGCGCCTCGGCGAGAGGGGCGCCGACAGGCTCCCCGCCGGGCCCCGCGAGAGGGCCGGGGGCCGCCGGGTGTGCCGCACCGGCGAGCTGCGGCGGCCGCCAGCCCTCGTCCGGGTCGTACCGGCGGACGACCTTGGCGGGCACGCCCGCGATGACGCTGTGGTCGGGGAACTCGCCGCGCACCACGGCGCCGCCCGCGACCACGCTCTGCCTGCCGATCCTCGTCCCCGGCAGGATGATCGCGCCGGTGCCCAGCCAGGAGCCCGCGCCGATCGAGACGGGGTTGTTGCGCGGCCACTGGCGGCCGATCGGCGTCTCCGGGTCGTCGTAGACGTGGTTCTGGTCGGTGATGTAGACGTACGGGCCGGTGAAGACGTGGTCGCCGATGTCGATCGACTGGTGGCCGACGATGTGGCTGCCCCGGCCGATCGAGCAGCTCCCGCCGATCCGCACGATGGAGTCGGGGCCCAGGTCCACCCCCGGGCCCATGCCCGCGGAGATGGACACGCGCTCGCCGACCAGGGTGTGGTCGCCGATCTCGATCCAGGCCTCGCCGAAGATCGCCCCGACCGGGAACGCGATGCAGACGCCCTCGCCGAGGCGGCGGAAGCGGTAGCCGGCCGGGTTGGCCGGGCTGACCGTGCCGGCCGCGCGGATCGCGTTCCAGCCACGGTGAATGAGGGTGCCGGCGGCACGCCGTACCACGCCACGAAGCGACATGGGAGCCAAAGTTACCGCTTGGTCAGGTGCGGGCGGAACGCGGGGAGGGGCCGTCCGAGGTGCGGTCGGCGGGCTTTGATATTCTGAGAGCCCGTGGACCTTTGGGGCCGCCCGCCAGGGCGAGCTGGCCGATCTGTCACGACCACGGGAGACTCCTTGCGCAGCGCCGCACAAACCAAGCATCTGTTCGTCACCGGCGGCGTCGCCTCCAGCCTGGGGAAGGGGCTGACGGCGTCGAGCCTGGGACGCCTCCTCAAGCTGCGCGGCCTCCGGGTCACCATGCAGAAACTCGACCCCTACCTCAACGTCGACCCCGGGACGATGAACCCGTTCCAGCACGGTGAGGTCTTCGTCACCGACGACGGGGCCGAGACCGACCTCGACGTCGGCCACTACGAGCGGTTCCTGGACACCGAGCTGCACGGCTCGGCGAACGTCACCACCGGCCAGGTCTACTCCAACGTCATCGCCAAGGAGCGCCGCGGCGAGTACCTCGGCGACACCGTCCAGGTCATCCCGCACATCACCAACGAGATCAAGGACCGCATCCGGTCCATGGCCGGTCCCGACGTCGACGTGGTCATCACCGAGGTCGGCGGCACGGTCGGCGACATCGAGTCGCTGCCCTTCCTGGAGGCCGTCCGCCAGGTCCGCCACGAGGTCGGCCGGGACAACGTCTTCTTCCTGCACGTCTCGCTCCTGCCGTACATCGGGCCGAGCGGGGAGCTGAAGACCAAGCCGACGCAGCACTCGGTGGCCGCGCTGCGCAGCATCGGCATCCAGCCCGACGCGATCGTGCTCCGCTCCGACCGGCCGGTCAGCGCCTCGATCAAGCGCAAGATCAGCCTCATGTGCGACGTCGACGAGGACGCCGTGGTCTCCGCCGTCGACGCGGCGAGCATCTACGACATCCCCAAGGTGCTGCACTCCGAGGGCCTGGACGCCTACGTGGTGCGCCGCCTCGGCCTGCCCTTCCGCGACGTGGTCTGGAAGGAGTGGGAGCAGCTCCTGCGCCGGGTGCACCACCCGGCCAAGGAGGTCACCATCGCGCTCGTCGGCAAGTACATCGACCTGCCCGACGCCTACCTGTCGGTGACCGAGGCGCTGCGCGCCGGCGGTTTCGCCTGCGACGCCCGCGTCAACATCCGCTGGGTCAAGAGCGACGACTGCGAGACCGCCGAGGGCGCCGCCCGGGAGCTGGACGGCGTCGACGGCGTGCTCATCCCCGGCGGCTTCGGCGTGCGCGGCATCGAGGGCAAGGTCGGCGCGATCCGGCACGCCCGGGAGAACCGCGTCCCGCTGCTCGGCATCTGCCTGGGCCTGCAGTGCATGGTCATCGAGGCGGCCCGCAACCTCGCCGGGGTCGAGGGCGCCGGCAGCACGGAGTTCGACCCCGAGACCCCGCACCCGGTCATCTCCACCATGGCCGACCAGGAGGACGTGGTCTCCGGCGAGCGCGACATGGGCGGCACCATGCGGCTGGGCCTGTACCCCGCCAAGCTCGCCGAGGGCTCGCTCGCCCGCCAGCTGTACGGCAAGGCCAAGGCGGACGAGCGCCACCGGCACCGGTACGAGGTCAACAACTCCTACCGCGAGCAGCTGGAGAAGGCCGGCCTGGTCTTCTCGGGCCTGTCGCCCGACGGGCGCCTGGTGGAGTACGCCGAGCTCCCCACCGACGTGCACCCGTTCTTCATCGGCACCCAGGCGCACCCGGAGTTCCGCTCCCGGCCGACCCGCTCGCACCCGCTGTTCAAGGGGCTGATCAACGCCGCCCTGGTCTACGCCGACGGCCGCGGCACCGTCGCCAGGGCGGGACGGGGCAAGTGAGCGCGCCCGGGTTCGGGGACGTCGAGGACGTCCCCGAGGAGTGGAAGGTCGTCTCCAGCAGCCGCCGCTTCCAGGCCAGGGTCATCACCGCCGTCACCGACGCCGTCACCATGCCGGACGGCGAGGTCGTCGACCGCGACTACGTCCTCCACCCGGGGTCGGTGGCCGTGGTGGCACTGGACGACCGAGAGCGGGTGCTGCTGCTGCGGCAGTACCGCCACCCCGCCCGGCGCCTGCTGTGGGAGCTGCCCGCGGGCCTGCGGGACGTCGAGGGCGAGCCGCTGCACGTGGGGGCCGCCCGCGAGCTGGCCGAGGAGGCGGGCTACCGGGCCGGGACCTGGCACACCCTCGTCGACGCCTTCATCTCGCCGGGGATGAGCGACGAGCGGACGCGGATCTTCCTGGCCAGGGACGTCAGCCCGATCCCCGCCGGGGAACTGGACTTCGTGCGCCGGCACGAGGAGGCCGACATGCCGGTGGTCTGGATCCCCCTGGCCGACGCCGTCCGGCGCGCCCTGGCGGGAATGATCCACAATTCCCAGGCCGTGACCGGTATCCTCGCCGCGTACGCCGCCTCGGCGGACGGTTTCGCCTCACTGCGGCCCGCCGACGCGCCGGAGGCATGACGGGAGGACGCCCTGAGCGAGACGGAGGCCGTGCTCGGCCGGTACCTCGCCCACCTGGCGGTGGAGCGGGGGCTGGCGGCCAACACCCTGGCCTCCTACCGCCGTGACCTGACGCGCTATGTGGGCCACCTGAGGAGCCGGGGGCGCGTCACCTTCGGCGAGGTCGCCGAGGCCGACGTCGCGGCCTTCCTGACGGCGCTGAGCGAGGGCGACGCCGAGCACGCCGCCCTCGCCGCCGGCTCGGCGGCGAGGGCCGTCTCCGCGGTGCGCGGCCTGCACCGCTTCGCGCTGCGCGAGGGCGTCGCCGGGCACGACCCCGCCGACCGGGTCCGGCCGCCGCGCCGGCTCCGGCTCCGGCCCAGGGCGATGGCCGTCGGCGAGGTGGAGCGGCTGATCGCCGCCTCCGGCCCCGAGAGCGCGCTGCTCACCCTGCGCAACCGCGCGCTGCTGGAGCTGCTGTACGGCACCGGCGCGCGCATCTCCGAGGCGGTCGGCCTCGGCGTGGACGACGTCGACCTGACCCCCGGGGCCCCGCAGGTGAGACTCTCCGGCAACGGCGGGCGGGTCCGCGTGGTGCCGCTCGGCGACCCCGCCAGGGACGCGCTGGAGGCCTACCTCGCCGGGGCCCGGCCGGGCATCGCCGCCTTCGGCCGGGGCACCCGCGGCCTGTTCCTCAACGCCCGCGGCGGCAGGCTCACCCGGCAGGGCGCCTGGGAGGTCCTGCAGGCCGCGGCCGAGCGGGCCGGACTGGACGGGGTCTCGCCGCACGTGCTGCGGCACTCGTGCGCCGTCCACCTGCTGGAGGGAGGCGCGGACGCCCGGCTGGTGCAGGAGCTGCTCGGCCACGCCCCGGCGGGCGCCGCCCGGGGCCGCGGCCCGGCCGGAGCCGGGGTCCGGGAGGCCTACGCCGCCGCGCACCCGCGCGCACGGCGCTGAGCGCGCCCGTCCCCGCGCCGGTCCTCGATCCGGCCCCGGTTCCTTCGCTTCCGTACGGCGTGCCCGCCCCCGGCGGGACCCGCCCGCCGTACGGACGTCCGCCCGCCGTACGGGTGCCGGAAGGGTGGGACGAAAAGGATGAAAGGGGATGCAGCGGGACGGAAGTCGGGTGGCGGGACGCGGAGTAGTGCGACGGGACGCGCCTCCTGAGATACTGTCACGAGTGTCGCCCCGGTCACCGCCGTGGCGGCACGCTCAGCGGGAACCGGCGCCCCCGTCCCGATCGGGGGCAGGACAGCAAGGTCCGCGCCGTGACCTGTCGAGGCGGACACGGGAGAAGGCCCCGACTTTCCAGTCCGGGGGGTTCGTGCCATAGTTTCCGTCCGGACGGTCCGGTCCGAGGCCGTCAGGGAGGTTCGACTGGTGACTGCGACCACCGACGGTTCCGTCCGGGCGGCGGCGCCCGGCACCCCCGAGAACCCTTGGGGCGACACCAAGGCCACCGGCACTCCCGTCGTGGGGGGAGCGCTCGGCCCGACGGGGCGCCCCCGGCCGGTCTTCCCCGAGCCGCGCCCCCGGACGGTCCACGGGCCGGCCCGCGTCGTCGCCATGGTCAACCAGAAGGGCGGCGTCGGCAAGACGACCACGACCATCAACCTCGGCGCGGCCCTGGCCGAGGCCGGGCTGCGGGTGCTGCTGGTCGACTTCGACCCGCAGGGCGCGCTCTCCGTGGGCCTCGGCATCAACCCGCTCCAGCTCGACCTGACGGTCTACAACCTCCTCATGGACCGCCAGGTCACCGCCGAGGAGGTGCTGCTGGACACCGGCGTCGAGAACATGCACCTGCTGCCCAGCAACATCGACCTGTCCGCGGCCGAGGTCCAGCTCGTCACGGAGGTCGCCCGCGAGCAGGTGCTCGGCCGGGTGATCAAGCCCCTCCTGCCCGACTACGACGTCTGCCTGATCGACTGCCAGCCCTCCCTGGGCCTGCTCACGATCAACGCGCTGGCCTGCGCGCACGGCGTGATGATCCCGCTGGAGTGCGAGTTCTTCGCGCTGCGCGGCGTCGCCCTGCTGATGGACACCATCGCCAAGGTCCAGGAGCGCATCAACGACCAGCTGGTCATCGAGGGCCTGCTCGCCACGATGTACGACGCGCGCACCCTGCACGGCCGCGAGGTGCTGGCCCGGGTGGTCGAGGCGTTCGGCGACAAGGTCTACCACACGGTGATCAACCGGACGGTCCGCTTCCCCGACGCGACCGTGGCCGGCGAGCCCATCACCACCTTCGACTCCTCCTCCCTCGGCGCGAGCGCCTACCGCGAGCTGGCCAGGGAGATCCTCTCCCGCTGGGACGCGGAGGGCTGACCCCGTCCGGGCCCGTACGGGTCGCGGGCACCGGCCCGGGACCGCCGCGGGTGCGGGACAATGGCCGGATGACCGAGGAGCCGCAGACGGCGGGCGACGACGCCTTCAGGGTGCACCTGGAGGTCTTCGAGGGCCCCTTCGACCTGTTGCTCGGCCTGATCGCCAAGCACAAGCTCGACATCACCGAGGTCTCGCTCAGCAAGGTCACCGACGAGTTCATCGCCTACATCCGGGCCAGGGGACCGGAGTGGGACCTCGACCAGACGAGCCACTTCCTGCTCGTCGCCGCCACCCTGCTCGACCTCAAGGCCGCCCGGCTGCTCCCGTCCGGCGAGGTGGACGACGAGGAGGACCTGGCCCTGCTGGAGGCCCGCGACCTGCTCTTCGCCCGCCTGCTGCAGTACCGGGCCTACAAGGAGGTCGCGAAGGTCCTCGCCGCGCGCATGGCGGACGAGGCGCTGCGCTTCCCGAGGACCGTGCCGATGGAGGCCCGCTTCGCCGGCCTCCTGCCCGAACTGGTCCTCGGCATCGGCCCCGACCGCCTCGCCGAGATCGCCCGGCGCGCCTTCGCGCCGAAGGCCCCACCGACGGTCTCGGTCGCGCACATCTACCAACCGCTCGCCAACGTCCGGGAACAGGCGGCTATCCTTGTCGGGCGGTTGCGACGGCTGCGCCGGGCGACGTTCCGGGCGCTCACCTCCGACTGCGCCGGCACCTTCGAGGTGGTCGCGCGGTTCCTGGCCGTCCTGGAGCTCTACCGGGAGGCGGCGGTCTCCTTCGAGCAGGTGGAGCCGCTCGGCGAACTGCACGTGACCTGGACCGGCAGCGACGAGGGAGACGTCGCCGTGGCCGACGACTACGACGACCGAACGAGGAAAGAGCCCGCCGATGGCTGACGCGCCGCCCGGATCCGACCTGCGCGCAGGGCTGGAGGCGATCCTGCTGGTGGTCGACGAGCCGGTGGCCGAGACGACCCTCGCCCAGGTGCTGGAACGGCCCGTGCCCGAGGTCGCCGCCGCGCTCCGCGAGCTGGCGGCGGAATACACCGGGGCCGGACGGGGTTTCGACCTGAGAGAGGTCGCGGGCGGCTGGCGGTTCTACACGCGGGCCGAGTACGCGCCCGTGGTGGAGCGCTTCGTCCGCGACGGCCAGCAGACGCGGCTGACCCAGGCCGCCCTGGAGACCCTCGCCGTGGTCGCCTACCGCCAGCCCGTGAGCCGGGCCCGGGTGGCGGCCATCCGGGGCGTCAACAGCGACGGCGTCATGCGCACCCTGGTGACCAGGGGGCTGGTCGAGGAGGCCGGCACCGACCCGGAGAGCCAGGCGGTGCTCTACCGGACGACTTCATACTTCCTGGAGCGGATGGGCCTGCGGGATCTCAGCGAGCTTCCCGAACTGGCGCCCTTCCTGCCCGACGACGTGGAAACCCTAGAGGAGCAGAAGCAGTGAACAACAGGCGTGGTACCCCGTCCGGTGATGGACGCGGTCGAGGCCGTGGCGGCGCCCCGCGCGGCGGTGACCCCCGCGGGGGCGGCTCCCGGGGCGGCTCGTCCGCCGGCGGGTTCCGGGCGGACCGGGGCGGTTTCCGCTCCGAGGGCCCGCGTCGGGAG
>NZ_BAAAUT010000074.1:0-30766 GCF_039534085.1 Planomonospora alba | reverse complement strand
GACTGGCCGCGGCCCGGCGGGCCCTGCGCCTGACCCGCCGCTCGTCCCGCGCGGTGCTCCCCCTGGCGGCCCCGCCGCACGTGGTCGAGCTGGCCCCGGAGACGAACACCGCCGTCGGCCGGGGAACGCCCTGGGGGATCGGCGAGCCGCTCGGGGCGCTCCTGCCCGGCACCACCGTCACCCGCCTGCACGCGGGGGCGGCCACCGGGGGAGCGATCGAGGCCGTCCTGGCGGCGGCGGCGGGCCGCCCGCTGGTCGCCGTGGTCCGCGACGCGCACCGCCACCGGTGGCAGGCGGACGCCCTGGAGCACCTCCTGGCGGCCCGTCCGGACGCCGTCGTGGTGGAGATGGGCTTCCCCGGCCGCTCCGACCTCGGCGCGGTCCACCTCGCCACCCACGGCTCCGCTCGGGTCTGCGGTCAGGCCGCGGCCGAGCTGCTCGCCGGAGCCGTCCCGGCCTGACGCCCGGATCCGGTCTCCGGCCCTGCGCCCCGAGCCTCCCCCCGCCGGATAAATTCGGACATACTTCGTAAAGTCGGGTGGCTGGAAAGGTATGGTCTCCGGCTCAGCGGCTTGTGTAATGTCCCTTCCAGTCTTTCGATCCTGACATGGGGGCGTTCCTGTGAGCATGTCCGTGGCGTACGTGACCTACGCGGACCCGGAAGGGCTGGACGACGAGAAGGAGACCGCCCTCGCCGCCTGGGCCGAGGCCGGGATCTCGGGGCGGGCGGTGCGCTGGGACGACCCGGAGGCCGACTGGTCCGCCTTCGACCTCGTGGTGGTCCGCTCGGCCTGGGACTACGTGGACCGGCGCGAGGAGTTCCTCGCCTGGGCGCGCCGGGTCGAGTCCGTGACCCGGCTGGCCAACCCGGCGGCGGTGCTGGAGCGCAACACCGACAAGACCTACCTGCGGGACCTGCCGGTGCCGATCATCCCCACCCGGTGGGTCGCGCCGGGCGAGAGCGCGGACCTGCCCGACCTCGCCGAGTACGTGGTCAAGCCCGCGGTCTCGGCGGGCGCCCGCGACACGATCCGCACCGCCGACCGGGACAAGGCGCGCGAGCACGCGGCCCGGCTGGCGGCCGGAGGCCGGACGGCGATGGTCCAGCCCTACCTCGACATGGTCGAGACCGAGGGGGAGACCTCGCTGCTCTACTTCGGCGGCCGGTTCAGCCACGCCGTACGGCGCAACCCCATGCTGGCCGGGGGCAGCGCCGCGCCTGACGCGGACAACGCCCGGGCGGACCTGCGCACCCCCGCCCCCGACCAGCTGGCCCTCGCCGAGCGGGTGCTGGCCGGATTCCCCGGCCTGCTCTACGCCCGTGTGGACCTCGTCCGGCTCGCGGACGGAGCCCCGGCCCTCATCGAGGTCGAGCTCACCGAGCCGTACCTGTTCCTGCGCTACGCCCCCGGCGCCGCGGAGAACCTGGCGCGGGCGGTGCTGGAGCACGCCTCCTGACGGCCGGCGCGCCCGCCCGCGGCCCCGCGGGCGGGTGGGGGCGCGGTGGTACGGCGTGCGCCGGGCGCACGCCGTACCACCGGTCACCGGGCGGCCCGGCCGGTCACCGGGGGAGGGCGACGGCGAGCGGGGTCACCCCCGCGGCGCGCAGGGCGCAGGGGAGCCCGGCGACCCGGGGCTGCTCGTGCGGGTCCAGGCCGCCGGGGGCGGTGACCGCCAGGCGGACCGCGCCGCCGGGGGCGGGCTGCTCGGTCAGGGCCGACCGGGCGGGGACGGTAGCGTGCCTCGGCGTGGACGAGACGACGGACAGGGCGGCGGACGAGACGGCAGGCGGGACGGTGGACGAGACGGTGGGCGAGGTGGCGGCACGGGCCCGGACGGCGGCGGACGGGGACTTCGGCATGCCGGGCTCGCTGGCCCGGGTGCTCGGCGAGATCGGGGCGGAGCGGGCCGCGCAGGACGCCCGGTGGGGGATCCAGGACGTCCCCGACGGCACGGGCCCGCAGGGCGCGGCCGCCGCGGAACGGGCCAAGGGCGAGACGGCCGCGGCGGCCGCGGACGGCACGCTGACCTGGCGGCACATCCTGGTGGAGGAGGTGCTGGAGGCGCTCGCCGAGGACGATCCCGGCGCGCTCCGCGCCGAGCTGGTGCAGGTGGCCGCCGTCGCGGCCAAGTGGATCCAGGCCATCGACCGGCGCCGCCCGCGGAACGCGCCCCGGGCGGGGTAGGGCGGATCCGCCGGGGATGCCGTTCGAACGGATCGAGGGTGTGGGCGCCGGTCCTCGCGACGCCCTTGATGTCGCGCGGGTCACCAGGGGCCGCCCCCGGACCGGCGCGGTGGCGGTCAGGGGGCCGTCGATCACGGGAGCCGCGGTACGGCGGGTGCCCCGGGGCGCCCGCCGTACCGGCCGGGACGGGGGTCAGCCGTGGGTGGTCATGCCGCCGTCGACGGGGATGACGGCGCCGGTGAGGTAGGCGCCGGCCCGCGAGGCCAGGTAGATCGCGGTGCCGGCCACGTCCTCGGGGGTGCCGATCCGGCCCATCGGCACGCTGGAGGCGACCGCCCGGCGCATCTCGGGGTCGTCGAGGGCGAAGGCCATCATCTTGGACTCGAAGGGGCCGGGCGCGATGGCGTTGACCGTGATCGAGTCGCGGACGAGGCGGTGGGCCAGGTGGCGGGTGAGCATGTGCACGGCCGCCTTGGTGGTGGAGTAGGCGTAGGTCTCCAGGGCGGGCACCCGGATGCCGTCGACCGAGCCGACGTTGATGACGCGGGCCGGGTCCTCGGGGGAGGCGGCGGCGCGCAGCAGCGGCAGGAAGCGCTGGGTCAGGTAGAACACGCCCTTGACGTTGACGCCCCAGAGCTTGTCGAAGGCGTGCCCGGGATACTCCTCCAGCGGCGCGCCCCAGGTGGCGCCGGCGTTGTTGACCAGCACGTCCAGCCGGTCCTCGCGGGCGGAGACCGCCTCCGCGAGCGCGGCGACGCCGTCCTCGGTGGACAGGTCGGCCGGTACGGCGACGCAGCCGAGCTCGGCCGCGGTCTTCTCGACCTCGGCGGCCTTGCGGGAGGAGATGTAGACCGTGGCGCCCGCCTCTGCGAAACCTGCCGCGATCATCCGGCCGATGCCCCGGGACCCTCCCGTGACCACGACCTTCTTGCCTTGCACCGAGAACAGACTCATGTTCGGTAAGCATGCCGTACGGCCGCCGCCGCGTCCATACCGACTGGTCGGTCACATCGCGACCGGACTCTCTGAAAAATAATGCCGTGCAATGAAACAAGAGTGAAACAATTTTACGCAACTCGTTGACACGGGCTCCTGTCAGGGTGTGCCGTCGTCTACAGCAGGCACCGGTTCGGAGGTGAGGTCGACATGACCCGATTGGGCGCCCGTCTGGCGGCGCTGGGCCTGGCACTGGCGATGGCGGCGCTCCCGGCGGCACAGGCCCAGGCCGCGCGGGAGCCGGAGGCGGGCAGGCGGATCGTCCGGCTGGGCGCGACGCAGGCCATCGACTCCATGAACCCCTTCCTGGCGGTCCGGGTCGTCTCGACCCAGATCCACCGGTGGATGTACGGCTACCTGACCGTCCCCGACTCCAAGACGCTCCGGCCCGCCCCGGACCTGGCCGAGTCGTGGGAGACCTCGGACGACGGGCTGACCTGGACCTTCAAGATCCGGGACACCCGGTGGTCCGACGGCACGCCGCTGACCGCCCGCGACGCCGCGTGGACCCTCAACAAGATCATGACGGACGACGCGGCCAAGACGGCGAACGGCCCGGCCGTGGAGAACTTCGAGAGCGTGGCGGCCGCCGACGACCGCACCCTGGTGATCAGGACGAAGAAGCCGCAGGCATCGATGCTGGAGCTGCCGGTGCCGATCCTGCCCAGGCACGTGTGGGAGAAGGTCGGTGACATCGGCGCCCACGAGGCGGAGCAGTACCCGGCCGTCGCCAGCGGGCCGTACATCGCGGTCGAGCACGTCAAGAACGCCTACGTGAAGCTGAAGGCCAACCCGTCCTACTGGCGCGGTGCCCCCGCCGTCGACGAGCTGCACGTGGTCTTCTACGAGAACCCCGAGGCGGCCAACGTCGGGCTGCGGAAGGGCGACATCGACTGGATCGGCCGGATGGACGGCGCGCAGTTCGAGGCGCTGGCCGGCGACCCGGCCATCGTGCGGTGGAACACCTCCGGCCGCCGCGCGGTCTACCTGCAGCTGAACCCCGGCGCCGCCACCGCCGGCGGCGAGCCCATCGGCGACGGGCACCCGGCCCTGAAGGACGTGCGGGTGCGCCGGGCCATCCACCACGCGATCGACAAGAAGACCCTCGCCGAGCAGGTCCAGAACGGCCTGGCCGTGCCGGCCGACGGCTCCATCGTGCCGCCCATGTACAAGGAGTTCTTCTGGCGGGCCGAGGGGGACGCGGCGGTCTCCTACGACCCGGCCGAGGCCAACCGGATCCTGGACGAGGCCGGCTACCGCAAGGGCGCCGACGGCGTCCGCACGATGCCGGACGGGAAGCGGAGGCTGGAGATGCGCTTCAGCATCCACACCGACGCTCCGGCCGAGGACAAGCTCGCCCAGTTCCTCACCGGGTGGCTCAAGGAGATCGGCATCGCGCTCACCACGCGCAGGCTCGACTCCAACAAGTTCACCGAGGAGACCGGGAGCACCGCCCTGTACGACATCGCGATCAGCGGCTGGTCGGTCAACCCGGACCCGGAGGAGGTCTTCGCCACCCACCTGTGCAGCCGCAGGCCCACGGCGAGCGGCGAGGGCGGCGGCACCGAGTCGTTCTACTGCGACGAGGAGTTCGAGAAGCTCTACCAGGAGCAGCTGAGCGAGCTCGACCGGGCCGAGCGGGTCGAGATCGTCAAGCGGATGCAGGAGAAGCTCTACACCGACGCCCCGGTCATCGCGTTGTACTACCCGAACAACCTGGAGGCCTACCGGAAGGACCGGATCGCCTCGATCACCCCGATCCCGGAGGACCGGGGCATCCTGTACGGCGGCAGCAGCTACTGGCCGGTCTACACGCTCCGCGCGGCGGCCGCCCCGGCCGGCGCGGGGTCCGGCGGGATGAGCACGGCCGCGGTGGCCGGGATCGCGGCGGGCGCCGCGGTGCTGCTCGGCGCGGGAGGGTTCCTGCTGGCCCGGCGGCGGCGCGCCACCGCCGACGAGCGCGAGTGAGCGGCGGATGACCGCTCCCCTCGGGGCCGCCCCCGGCGGCGTCCACGGCGGCGTCCACGGCGGCGTCCAGGACGGCGGGCCCGCCGCCGGTCCTGCGGCGGGCGGCCCGGAGCGCACCGGCGCCGGGCGGGGCCTGCTCCGCTACGCGCTGGCCAAGCTCGGCGGCGCGCTGCTGAGCGTCGCGATGGTGGTCGTCGCGACGTTCTTCCTGTTCCGCCTGATCCCCGGCGACCCCACCGTCGCCTACACCCGCGACGTGCCGGTCAGCCCGGAGCAGCTGGCCCTGCTCCGCCGCCAGATGGGGCTGGACCGGCCGCTGCCCGAGCAGTTCCTGGACTTCGTGGCCAGGGCGCTGCGCGGCGACCTCGGCACCTCCTACGAGTACCGCC
Organism: Planomonospora alba; assembly: GCF_039534085.1. Lineage (NCBI taxonomy): Bacteria > Bacillati > Actinomycetota > Actinomycetes > Streptosporangiales > Streptosporangiaceae > Planomonospora > Planomonospora alba. Next base: position 25,227 of record NZ_BAAAUT010000074.1, on the reverse strand, counting down.
GCCCGGTGGCCGAGCTCATCGCCGAGCGGCTCGGCCCGACCCTGCTGCTGGTCGGCACGGGGCTGGCGGTCGCGGTCACCCTGGGACTGTGGCAGGGCACCCGGGCCGCCTGGAACCACGGGGGGCGGCTGGACCGCTTCTCCACCGGCGTCTCGCTCACCCTGTGGTCGGTGCCGACCTTCTGGCTCGGCCTGCTGCTGCTGATGGTCTTCGCCGCGGGCGTCGGGCCGATCCCCGGGTTCTTCCCCACCCGGGGCATGGAGGACGTCGACGCGCCCGACGGGCCGCTGTACGCGCTGCACGTCGCCCACCACCTGGTGCTGCCCTGCCTGACCCTGGTCGCCGTGGTCTACGCCCAGTACCTCGTGGTCATGCGCTCCTCGCTGCTGGAGGAGATCGGCCAGGACTACGTGACCACCGCCCGGGCCAAGGGCCTGCGCGACGCCCAGGTACGGCGCCGCCACGCCGTGCCCAACGCCCTGCTGCCCACGGTGACGCTGGTCTTCCTGCACATCGGCCTGGTGGTGCAGGGCGCGGTGACGACCGAGACCGTCTACTCGTGGCCCGGCCTCGGCCTGCTGTTCTACGAGGCGATCAAGGGCCCGGACTTCGCCGTGATGCAGGGGACGTTCATGGTCCTGTGCGTGGCGGTGATCGTCATGAACACGCTGGCGGACGTGCTCTACCACGTCCTCGATCCCCGGGTGAGGTCGGCATGAGCGACCGGACGGACACCCCCGGAGTCCCCCGGGACCCCGGGCCCTCCCGCGTCCCCGGGCCGCCCGGGGCCGCCGGACCGCCACCCGGCGTCCCCGGCGCCGGACCGCCCCGCGACCCGGCCCGGGCCCGCCGCCGCGCGGCGCTCGCCCGCTTCGCGCGCGCGTACCGCGCGCAGCGCCCCGGCCTGTACGGCGCCGCGGTCCTGCTCGCCGCCGTGCTGCTCGCCCTGCTCGCACCGCTGGTCACCGACCCGTCGGGACTGGACGTCACCCGGGCGACGGGGGAGAAGATGGCGCCGCCCAGCTGGGACTTCCCGCTCGGCACCGACGAGTCGGGCCGCTCCGTGCTGCTGATGACGCTGTGGGGCTCGCGGGTCTCCCTGCTCATCGGCTTCCTGTCGGCGCTGCTCAGCATGGTGATCGGCACGGTCGTCGGGGTCGCCGCCGGCCACTTCCGGGGCTGGACCTCGGCGGTGCTGATGCGGATCACCGACTGGTTCCTGGTGCTGCCCTCGCTGGTGCTCGCCCTGGTGCTGGCTGCCATCCTCGGCGGCGGCACCCCCACGATCGTCCTGGCCATCGGGGTGACCTCCTGGGCGTCGACGGCCCGGCTGATCCGGGCCCAGACGCTCGCCGTGGAGGCCCGGCCGTACATCGAGCGCTCCCGGGTGCTCGGCGCCGGGCACCGGCACATCATGACCCGGCACGTGCTGCCCGGCGTGGCGCCGCTCGTGCTGGCCAACACCACCCTCACCGTGGCGAGCGCCATCGTCACCGAGTCCACGCTGGCCTTCCTCGGCGCCGACTCGGGGCAGGTGTCGTGGGGCGGCATGCTGCGCGCCTCCTACGACTGGGGGGCGGTCACCTCCGGCGCGTGGTGGTACGTCCTGCCGCCGGGCCTGTGCATCGTCGCGGTCGTCCTGGCGTTCACCTCCTGCGGCCGGGCGCTGGAGGCCGTGCTCAACCCACGTCTGCGAGGGGTCTCGTGACACTGCTGGAACTGCGCGACGTGGCGGTCGCCTACCGGGGCGCCGCGGGGGACGTGCCCGCCGTGCGGGGGGTCTCGCTGGACCTGGCCGCCGGCGAGGCACTCGGCCTGGCGGGGGAGTCCGGGTCGGGCAAGTCGTCGCTGGCCATGGCCCTGCTCCGGCTGCTGCCCAGGAGCGCCCGGGTGACCGGCGAGATCCTGCTGGACGGCGAGGACGTGCTCCGGATGAGCTGGGGACGGCTGCGCGCGGTGCGCTGGGCGTCGGCCTCGGTCGTCTTCCAGGGCGCCCAGCACGCCCTCAACCCGGTGCGCAGGATCGGCGACCAGATCGCCGAGCCGCTGCTGGTCCACGGCCTGGCGACGCCCGCGCAGGCCCGCCGCAGGACCGCCGAGCTGCTGGAGCAGGTCGGCCTGCCGGCCTGGCGGGCCCGCAGCCACCCGCACGAGCTGTCCGGCGGGCAGCGGCAGCGGGTGATGATCGCCATGGCGCTGGCCTGCTCCCCGAAGCTGGTCGTCGCCGACGAGCCGACGACGGCCCTGGACGTGATGGTCCAGGCGCAGGTGCTCGCGCTGATCCGCTCGCTCATCGCCGAGCACCGCATCAGCCTGATCATGATCTCGCACGACCTGTCGGTCCTGGCCTCGACGTGCGACCGCCTGGCGGTGATGTACGCCGGGCGGGTGGTCGAGTCGGGCCCGGCGCGCGAGGTCTTCACCGGCGCGCGGCACCCCTACGCCCGGGCGCTGGCCGAGGCCTTCCCCACGGTCGGCGACCCCGCCTCGCGCCGGGCCCCCCGGGGCCTGGGCGGCGACCCGCCCGATCCGGCGCGCCTGCCGCCCGGCTGCGCCTTCCACCCCCGCTGCCCGGCGGCCCTGCCGTCCTGCGCGGAGCGGGACGTGGGGCCGCGGCCGGTGGCGGCGGGCTGGAGCGCCGCCTGCGTGCACGCCGGGCCGGAGGCCGCGGACACCGGGGAGGCGGGACAGGCAGGGGAGAGCGGGGGGACCGGAGCGGTGAGGGAGAACGCATGACGCCGGCGCCACTGATCGAGGCCCGCGACCTCCACGTGGAGTTCGCCGCGCGCGGGCGGCGGGCCCGCGCGGTCGACGGGGTGAACCTCACCGTCGGCGAGGGCGAGATCGTCGCGCTGGTCGGCGAGTCCGGCTGCGGCAAGACGACGCTGGCGCGCACCCTGCTCGGCCTGGAGCGGCCCGCCTCCGGCACCGTCCTGTACGGCGGGGCGCCGCTGGCCTACACCACCCGGGCGCTCAAGGCCTACCGGCGCGAGGTCCAGCTCGTGCCGCAGGACCCGACCGGCTCGCTCAACCCCCGCCACACCGTCTACGAGGCGGTGGCCGAGGGGCCGCGCATCCACGGCCTGCTCGGAGAGGCCGAGCGGGTCGCCGCCGCGCTCGCGCGGGCCGGGCTCCGCCCGCCGGAGCGGTTCGCCGGCGCCTACCCGCACGAGCTGTCCGGCGGGCAGCGGCAGCGCGTCGTCATCGCCGGGGCGCTCGCGCTCGACCCCCGCGTGCTGGTCGCCGACGAGCCGGTGGCGTCCCTGGACGCCTCGGTCCGCGGCGAGATCCTCGCCCTGCTGCTCCGGCTCCGCGACGAGCTGGGCCTGTCGGCGCTGGTGGTCACCCACGACCTCGGCCTGGCCTGGAACATCGCCGACCGCGTCGCGGTGATGTACCTCGGCAGGATCGTCGAGTCCGGCCCCGTCGAGCAGGTGCTGAGCGCCCCGTCGCACCCCTACACGCAGGCCCTGCTGTCGGTGCTGCCGGACTCGCCGTCCCCGGTGGTCCTGGGCGGCGAGCCGCCGGACCCGACCCGGATCCCGGACGGCTGCCGCTTCCACCCGCGCTGCCCGGCCCTGGCCGGGGGGAAGGCCGCCGGGGCGGGGGTGGACGGGGCGTGCGTGTCCCAGTCGCCGCCGGTGCTGCCCGCCTCGGCGGAGTCCCGGGCCGCCTGCCACTACGCCGCGGCGCTGCGGGCCGGGAACTGAGCCGCCCGCCGGGACACCGGGCCCGTCAGAGGCCGGGCAGACGGCCGTTGCGGAACAGGTCGACGAAGAGCTGGTGGTCGGTCCTGGCCCGGGCGCCGTAGGCGTGGGCGAATCGGACGAGCATGTCGGTGAAGCCGTCCTCGTCCCCGTCGACCACCGCCACGATCGCCTCCTCGGTGGAGAAGTCGACCAGGTCGTGGCTGGACTCGTCGTCGGCCACCGAGTGCATGCGCGCCACGGCCCGGCCCAGGTCGCCGACGACCGAGGCGAGCTCGTCGGGCTCGTTGACGTCGCCCCAATCGAGGTCCGCCGCGTACGGCGAGACCTCGGCGACCAGCTGGCCGACCCCGTCCAGCGCGGTGTAGCCGAGCCACGGGTCGGCGTAGGCCTGCAGGGCCCGCTGCGACTCGGCGGTGCGGTGCCCCTGGTGCGTGAAGTAGCCGTGCACCCGCTCGTCGGCGATGTGCCGGGCGACCGCCGGGACCTGCGCCTGCTTCATGTACAGGATGACGTCGTTCTCCAGGGCCTCGGTGTGGCCCTCCAGCAGGAGGTTGTAGGACGGCAGCCCGGCCGAGCCGATGCCGACGCCGGTGCGGAGCGTGACGTCCTTGATCCGGTGCTCGACCGCGGAGACGGCCGGGAGCGTGGCCAGGTAGTCGAGGAAGGCGGCCTCGACCGCGCTCCGGGTCGCCTCGTCCACCGGGAAGCGGCCCTCCACGGCGGCGAAGCGGCGGTCGTAGTTCTCGATCGTGGTCTCCCGGTCGAGCAGGGCCACCCGGGTGTTGAGCCTGGCCACCTGGAGCACCCGGTGGAGCACCCCGGTGGTGGTCGCCAGCGTCAGCGAGCCGATCGCCTCGTCGCCGCCGCGGGCGATGCCGTTCAGCTCGGCGAGGTAGGCGCGGGTGAGGCCGGCGACCAGCTCCGAGATCGTCTCGTCGGACAGGGCCTTGGCGTAGCCGATGAGCGCGACGCTGGCCGCCAGCCGCTTCAGGTCCCAGGTGTAGGGGCCGACGTAGGCCTCGTCGAAGTCGTTGACGTTGAAGACCAGCACGCCGGAGGCGTTCATGTAGGTGCCGAAGTTCTCGGCGTGCAGGTCCCCGTGGATCCACACCCGGCTGGTGCGGGCGTCCAGGAACGCCTCGTCGGCGAAGGCGCCGGTCATGTCCGCGTAGAACAGGCAGGCGCTGCCCCGGTAGAACGCGAAGGGGGAGGCGGCCATCCTCCGGAACTTGCGCCGGAAGGCGGCCGGGTCGCGCCGGATCGCGTCGCCGAACTCGGTGACGAGGACGTCGAGGATGCGGGTGGAGCGTTCCTGGGCGGTCACGGTGCGCACGCTACGTGCCGGAGAGCGGGTGCGGCCAGGGCCGCGGGATTGCATCTTCGGAACGCATCGGTGACGAAGGGGGACCGGCGGGCCGGGAGGCCTTCTCTTCCTCCCGGCCCGCCGGCCGTACGGCGGCCGCGCGCGTCCGGACCCCCGATCCGGGCGGGGCGGTGCGGCGGCCGGGTCTAGAACCGCGTGAGCGTGATCCCGGCGGAGCGGGGCGAGCCGTCGTGGACCAGGGACTCGAAGCCGCCGACGTCGTCGAAGGCGAAGCCGTAGGCCTTGCCGTCCGCGGAGTGGGCGTGCAGCGTGCGCGAGTAGTGGTCGGTGACGGTCCTGGTGTAGAACGTGCTCGGGTCCGTGGCGGGCTGCGTGTGGACGTGGCCCAGCGTGGAGCGGTGCAGGGCGGCGCAGAGCGTGCGCGCGATCGGCCCGACCACCTGGTCGTTGGGGGCGTGGAGCCTGCCGTCGCAGCCGAAGACGTCCTTGGTCGACGGCCGGGGGAAGGAGGCGACCCGGTTGCCCGCGGTGTCGGTGAAGTGCAGCACGCCGGAGGCGTCCGTCCGGCCCTGGAAGCGCTTGGCGGGTTCGTGCGCGAACGGCGCGACGGTCAGGGTCCTGTTCCGGTAGGTCTCCCAGGCGTCGCGGATGTAGCCGTCCATGTAGGTGGGGCTGAACACGCCGGTCTCGATGCCCTTGTGCGGGGAGACGACCCGCAGCCGCGTGCCGTCCGCGCGCCGGTGGATCAGCTTCGCCCAGTCGCCGGGCTGGTTCCGCAGCGCGTCGAGGATGCGCTCGCGGCCGTTGGCGACCAGGTCGCCGGTGCGCTTGCGGGTGCCGTCCGCGCCGGTCACCTCGACCGCCTGCGGGACGCTGAACATGTCGACCATCGTGGTGTTGAGCCACAGGCCGCTGGGGTTGTAGGTGAACTCGGTCCAGTCGAACAGGATGTCCCGGTTGGGGTCGCCCGGCGCCCACGGGGCCGGCTGCACGAAGCCGTCGGGGGTGAGGAAGAACTTGAGCTTGGTCCCGAAGGAGACGTAGACCCGGCCGGACATGCCGAGCGGCAGCTTGAGCGTCTTGGCCGCGCCCCTGGCCGGGCCGGGGATCGCGGCGTCCGGGGCGGGGCTGGGCGGGATCGAGCCGGCGGGCCACGGGGTGAACGTGCCGCTCGCGTTGACGTAGCCGAGCCTTCCGGTGCTGAGGTTCGTGCCGAGCACGTAGACGTAGGTCTGCTCGCTCCGTCCCGAGTCGTTCGTGACGGTCAGCGGGAGCAGGCTCGGCGCGGTCCGCGCCGTGACACCCGCGGCGGGCGCGGGCGCGGAGGCGTGGGCGGGCGCCGTGGCCAGGAGCGCGGGTACGCTCACCGCCACGGCGGCGAGCCGGCGGAGTGTTCTTCGTGCGGTACGCATGGGCGACTCCTTCGTCGTCGTGGTCGTCTCCCCGCGGGGAGGCCGGGGACGGCTCCGTGGCGTGCTCGGCCGGGGCGGCGCCCGCGCGGGGACAGGATCGCCGGGCACGTGCCGGAGCGTTCCGGCCGCGGCGCTCTGCTGGCGCGCGGCCGGGAGGGGTCGGTGTGCGACGGACACTCCGAGAGCGCTCTCGGAACAGGAGTCCTTCTCCCATAGTCATGGACCGCTGTTAGGAGAGCGCTCTCAGAATTATGCACCGCGCGGCGTATGTCAATAGAAGGTAACGGCCTGCCCGAATCCGTGCCGGGCGGACGCGGGAAACCGCCACCGGAGGCTCCCCTCGCCCCGCTCCCGCACCATGGTCTGTTCACGGTATGGTTCCGATCACACACGGAGAGTGTCGATCTTCGGGTGGGGGCGGTGCGCCGTCCCCGGCCGGGGCGAGGGGAGCACCGGCCGATGGGGATCGGGAACCGGGCGGGGACCGTCGCGGTCGCGGCGGCCCTGGTCCTGGAGTGCGGCGCCGCGGCCGCGCACGCCGGGAGCGGGGCGCGCGCGGCGGACCCGCAGGAGGACCGCGGGGCACCGGAGTACACCTTCCGCGACGAGTTCTCCGGCCCCGAGGGCGACCCTCCGGCGCGGTCGCGGTGGACGCAGCTCACCGGCTGCCTGTGGGGGCACCGCGCCGAGCGGCAGTGCTACACCGCGGACGGGCGCAACGCGCGGCTGAACGGCGACGGCCATCTGGTGATCACCGCCCGGCGCGAGTCCTTCACCGGCGACCACGGGGTGCGGCGCAGATACACCTCGGCCCGGCTCGTCTCGGCCCACGCGCCGGAGGGCGGCAGCGTGCAGGTGCGGGCGAAGGTCTCCGGGTGGCGGCGCGGCGCGTGGCCGGCGATCTGGCTGCTCGCCGAGCCCCGGGGCGGACGGCGGCGCTACGGAGAGATCGACCTGATGGAGAACGGCCTCAACGGCTCGCGGTGGAACCCCGAGTACCACGTGCACACGGACCGCTTCAGCGCGGGCGGCGCCTACGACGTCGACGCCACCCGCTGGCACGTGTACAAGGTCGCCTGGAGCACCGGGCGGTCCGGCCGCGCCCGGTTCTACGTCGACGGCCGGCTCGTGCGCTCCCTGCCCTACCGGGTGCCCGCCGGCACGCCCGCCCGGCTGATCCTCAACATCGCCGTCGGCTCGCAGGCGGGCCGGCCGGCCGCGGACCTGCGCAGCACCATGACCGTGGACTACGTGCGGATGACCCGGTGAGGGCGGCCTGCCCCGGGGTCAGCCCCGGGGCAGGCCCAGGGTGCGCTCGGCGATGATGTTGCGCTGGATCTCGCTGGACCCGGCGTAGATGGTGTCCGCCCGGCTGAACAGATAGAGCCGCTGCAGGTCGTTCAGCTCGTACGGCGCGCCGTCGGCGACCAGCCCGGCCCGGCCCTGCACGGCCTGCGCCAGCTCGCCCAGCCGCCGGTGCCACTCCGACCAGTAGAGCTTGGCTATCGACACCTCGGGGCCCGGCTCGCCGGCCGACAGGGAGGTCATCGTGCGCAGCGCGTTCAGGCGCATGATGCGCAGCTCCAGCCAGGCTCGGAGCAGCCGGTCGCGCAGGACCGGGTCCTCGACCGCACCGGTGCGCCGGGCGGCGGCCGCGACCCGCTCGAACTCCCGCTGGAAGCCGATCTGCTGGCCGAGGGTGGAGGCGCCGCGCTCGTAGCCCAAAGTGGCCATGGCGACCCGCCAGCCCTCGCCGGGGGCGCCCAGGATGTTCCCGGCGGCCGTGCGGGCCCCGTCGAAGAAGACCTCGTTGAACTCGCTGGTACCGGTCAGCTGGACGATGGGCCGGATCTCGACTCCGGGCTGGTCCAGCGGGACCAGCAGGTACGACAGGCCCGCGTGCCGCCGGGAGCCGGGCTCGGTGCGGGCGAGGACGAAGCACCAGTCGGCGAGGTGGGCGAGCGAGGTCCACGTCTTCTGGCCGCTGACGATCCACTCGCCGCCCTCCAGCCGGGCCCGGGTCCGCACGCCGGCCAGGTCGGAACCGGCCTCGGGCTCGGAGTAGCCCTGGCACCACAGCTCGCGGCCGCGCCGGATCGGCTCCAGGAAGCGCCGCTTCTGCTCCTGGGTGCCGAACTCCAGGATGGTGGGCCCGACGAGGCCCTCGCCGATGTGGCCGACCCGGGCCGGGGCGTCCGCCCGCGCGTACTCCTCGTGGAAGACCACCTGCTCGGCCAGGGTCGCGTCCCGCCCGCCGTACTCCTCCGGCCAGCCCAGGCAGGTCCACCCGGCCTCGCCGAGCCGCCGCTCCCAGGCCAGGCGGACCTCGTGGCCCTCGTGCTCGCGGCCCGGCCCGCCCAGCCCCCGGGCGTGGGCGAACTCACCCTCCAGTTGCTCCCGAAGCCAGGTCCGGATCTGCTCGCGGAAGCCCGTCATGCTCGTCTCGCCTCCTTCGCCGGGCCCGGCGGGCCCTTCCGGGGGAGGGCGGGCGGGGTCGGGGGCCTCCCGCCGCCGGGCGGTCGCTCGGACGCTAGGAGGGGGCGGCGGAGCGCGTCAAACGCCGTCCCGCTCTCCGGGAGCGCCTCGGGGGAGGGCGAGGGGCGGGAGGGCGGCGCGGGGGCACGGGGAGGGCGCGGGGGCACGGGGGCCGCGGCGCGCACGGGGCGCCGGGAGGGCGCGGGCAGCGGGGGCGCGGCGCGCACGGGCCCGGGAAGGGCCGGCCGGAGGGGAGGAAGACGCGCCCTGGCGGGCGTGGGGGACCCGCCAGGACGCGCTCCTGCCCGTCGCGGTGGTGCGAGGACCCCGGCGAGGGATGGGGTCCTCACACCGCAGGCCGCGCGGGAGGTCGGTACGGGGTGAAGACTTTTCAATGGATTTGTACCAACGATTGGATGATGCAAGTCCTGGGAGGCTAGGTCAAGGGGCTGTTCCCCATCAGAACTAAATCGTCTAGTTTTGTTGGCACAAAGGGGACATAAATGGCACGGTCGACGCTGTACCAACTGGTGGCCTCCGAGTTGCGGAGGACCATCTACTCCGGTGCGCTCAAGCCCGGGGACCAGTTGCCGACCGAGGCGGAGCTGATGACGGTCCACGGGGTCAGCCGCAACACCGTGCGGCTGGCCCTCGGAGAACTGGTCAACGAGGGACTGGTCACCCGCACGCCCCGCCGGGGCACCGTGGTCAGGGAGCGCCGGCCCCTGCTGATCCACCCCCAGCGCGAGCTCCAGCCGCAGCCCGGGGAGACCAGGGAGGCCTTCGCCTGGGCGGTCTCCCAGGAGGGGCGCGAGCCCAGCCAGGAGATCGAGGTGTCGATCGTGCATCCGCCGGAGGAGATCGCCAGCAGGCTGGAGCTGCCCGACGACGGGCTCGCCGTGGTCCGCCGCAGGCTGCGGTTCGTGGACGCCCAGCCGTACAACACCAACGACTCCTACTTCCCGCTCTGGCTGGTCTCCGGATCCGAGATCGCCCGCCCCGGGGACATCCAGCGCGGGGCCAACCGCGTGCTGGAGGAGCTCGGCCACGCCCAGGTCCGGGTGGTGGACGACATCTGGGCGCGGATGCCCACCAGCACGGAGACCGAGCGGCTCCAGCTCCAGTCGGGCACCCCGGTCGTCGTCTACGTCCGCGTCGGCTACGACTCCGAGGACGTCCCCGTGCGGGTCGCGGTGTCGGTGCTCCCCGCCGACAAGCACCTGATCAGATACGAGCTGGAAAGCCGTTGACCCCCCCGTGGCCGCCCTGATGGGGCGGCCCCCGCCCCGCCGTGCCGGCGGGCGGTCACCGGTCCCCGCCCGCCGTCGCCGCGGCGGGCGCGGCCGTCCCCCCCTGCTCGCCTCGGGCCCCTAGCGCGGGGGTCCCAGGTCCGGCGCGGACACCGTGCGTCATCACACCTGCACGGTCCGTGTCATCTCGTACACCATGCGCAACGAAGGGATGAACCATGCACTCCGCCGTCACCCCCGTCCCCGTCACGCCCGTGGTCCCCGCCGCCCCGCCGCGCCGGGTCACCCTGCGCCGGGCCGCCGCAGCCGACCTGCCCGGCGTGCTGGCCCTCCTGGCGGAGACCGCCGCCTGGCTGCACCGCCAGGGCGTCCGGCAGTGGCCCGCCGGAGGATTCCCGGCCGAGCGGCTCGTCCCGCTGATCGAGCGGGGAGACATGTACCTGCTGGACGGCGCGGCCGGGCCGGTCGCCACCATGGCGCTGGACGGCGACGCCGACCCGGAGTTCTGGACCGCGCAGGACGAGCCCGGCTCGGCGCTCTACGTCCACAAGCTGGCGGTGGCGCGCGACCACGCCGGGCGCGGCCTGGGCGAGGCGCTGCTCGACTGGGCGGGCCTGCGCGTGCTCGCCGCGGGCAGGCGGTGGCTCCGGCTCGACTGCGCCAAGGGCAATCCGCGGCTGCAGGAGTACTACCGGCGCCAGCGCTTCACGCACCTGCGCACGGTCGACCTGCCGCACCGGGCCTCGGGCGCCCTGTTCCAGCGGCCCGGTGGCCTGCGCGGCGCCCCGGCGGCCTCTCCGGCGGGGGCCCGGACGGACACCGCTCCGCGTGCCCTGCTGCTCACGGAGCAGGTGTGAACCACGGCGATCCTCGGACAAACTCATCCGATAGCCTCACTCCATGACCGGATCACTGCTCGAGGTGATCGCGCTCGACGTGCGCGACGCCGTCGCCGCGGAAGAGGGCGGTGCCGACCGCCTGGAGGTCGTCGCCGACATGGCGTCCGGCGGGCTCACCCCGGCGGTGGAGACGGTCGCGGCGATCGCCAGGGAGTGCAGGCTGCCGCAGATGGTGATGCTGCGCGGCGAGGCCACGTTCCTGGCCTCGCCCGAGGCGCTGGAGGGACTGCGGCGCGATGCCAAGGCCCTCGCCGAGGCGGGCGCGGCGGGCTTCGTGTTCGGTTTCCTCGACGCCGACGGCGCGGTCGACCTGGCCGCCACCGAGGCGCTGATCCACGCGGTGTCGCCGCTGCCCTGGACCTTCCACCGGGCGGTGGACCACGCTGCCGACCTCCAGGCGGGCTGGCGGGCCGTCCGGCTGCTGCCCAACCTCGCGACCGTGCTCACCGCGGGCGCGCCCACCGGGGTGCGGGACGGCCTGGCCGTGCTGCGGGCCCGCTGCGAGGCCGGGGACGGCCCGCTCATCCTGGCGGGCGGCGGCCTGCGCCCCGGCCACGTCCCCGCCCTCCTGGAGTACGGCGTGCGGGCCTTCCACGTGGGCGGCGCGGTCCGGGCCTCGTGGTCGGACCCGGTCGAGGCGCACCTGGTCCGCAGGTGGCGTGAGCTGATCGACTGAGGCCCCCGTCCCCGGCCCGGCCGGGTCCGTCGCGGTGCGGGCCCGGCCCGGCCGGGCCCGCACCGCGCGGCGGAGAGGGAGCCGGGGCTCCGGCCTGACGCCGGCTCCCGCGCCGCTCAGGCCGCTCCCGTGCCGCGGGAGCCGCAGGGCCGGGGCGGTTCCAGGGCCAGTTCCGCGCGGCGCAGCGCGGCGCTCATCGTCGTGACGGTCGCGGGTTCGTCCAGCACGGCGCCCTCCGCGGTGCCTTGCGCGGTGCCTTCCACGCTGCTCTCCGCGGTGCTCCCCGCGGCGCCCTCCGGCCCGCGCCGCGCCTGCCAGGCCCGGACCCGGCGGGCGTACTCGGCGCGGTGGCGCAGGTGGAAGTCGTAGACCGCGGCGTAGCGGCTGACCAGGTGCGAGGGGTGCATGTCCCACCCCTGGTAGAAGCCGTGGCGCAGGGAGTGCCTGACGAGCCGGGCGTGGTGCGCCCACAGGGCGTGCACGTCACGGGTCCCGCCGGAGGCGGGGAAGGCGGCCAGGGAGCCGTCCGACAGCTCCACGCCGGTCCCGGCGAACGCCGTCTGCATGACGTGCCGGGCGTGGTCGCAGGCCGGGTGGTCCAGCCGCTGCTCGTGCGGGGGCAGCCCGCAGCCCGCGGTGTAGTCGAAGACGCCGAAGTGGGCGGCGGCGAGCCTGCCGCCGAGCGAGGCGGCCAGGCGGGGATGGAGGAACCACAGGGTCTGCGCCGCCTCGACCTGCAGCTCGAAGCGGAGCGTGCCCGCGGCCAGGCCCAGCCCTTCCTCCAGCGCGCCCAGGCAGTCGGCGAACCGGCGCAGGTAGTCCTCCATCAGGACCTTGGGGAAGGTGACGACGAACCCCTCCGGCAGCAGGCCCGCCCGCTCCACGACCCCGGTCAGGAAGCCGTCCAGCGTGCGCAGGCTCCGGCCGGGGTCGCCGTCGGCGAACGACTTCACCCGCAGCCCCCACCGGCGGGGGAGCGCCCCGGCCGCGTGCAGGGCGGCGACCGCGGCGGCGGCCCGGGCGGTGTCGCCGTCCTCCTCGGCGGGGCGGACGCCGTACCCGTCCTCGAAGTCCACCCGCAGGTCCTCCACCGGCTCGGCGGCGAGCTTCGCGGCGATCCGGGGGTGCAGATCCGCGGCCGTCTCCTCCGGCACGCCGAAGAGCCCGGCCAGCGGTCCGGGTCCGGGCAGGTGCCGGGTGAACAGCTCCAGCGCAGCGCGCCCCCACCGCCCGACCGTCTCCGTGCCGAAGCGGTCGGCCGGGACGTAGACCGTGTGCACCGGCTGCCACCGGGGCTGCGCGGCCGGCCACAGTGCCGACTGCTCCCGGCGGGCCTGCTCGAAGCCGGGGATCAGGGCCAGGGGATCGCAGAGCGTGACGCGCATGGGGAGTGCTCCTTGCCGGCGGGGCGGGTCAGTCGCACCCTAGAACCCTCCGGCCGGCCGCGCCGAGCCCCCGCCGTCCTCCCGCCGCAGGCGCCGGTCTCACCCCGTGCCGGGCCGGGCGGCGTCGCGGTGGCGGCGCCGTTCGGCGAGGGGCGTGACGGAGGTGGCGCAGACGCGGTTGCGGCCCTTGTTCTTGGCGGTGTAGAGGTTCGCGTCGGCCAGGGCGATGAGCTCGGCCTGGGTGCTGTGCGGCTGGGAGGCGGTGACGCCGATGCTCACGGTGACCGGCAGGTCCCCGGTGAGCGGGCTCCAGGAGCGGGCGGCGATGGAGGCGCGCAGGCTCTCCAGCCGGGCCACCGCCGCGGCCGGGCTGATCCCGTCCAGGACGAGCAGGAACTCCTCGCCGCCCATCCGCGCGGCGAAGCCCAGACCGGTGCAGGCCGGGTCGGGGACGGCGTCGAGCATCTTGGCGACGGCGACCAGGACCTGGTCGCCCACGTCGTGGGAGCAGGTGTCGTTGATCCGCTTGAAGTGGTCGAGGTCGACGAGCGCGACCGTCACCGCGCTGCCGGTCACGGCCGCGGCGGCCAGGAGCTCGGGCAGGTGCTCGTCGACGTAGCGACGGTTGCGCAGCCCGGTGAGCGGGTCGCGGCGGGCCTGCTCGCGGAAGAGCTCGGCGTCCCGGCGGGCCTCGGCGGCCTCGAACATGGCCTGCCGGGTACGGGCCCGGGCCTCCTGCTGCTGGGAGACCAGCTCCTTCTCCGCGGCGTGGTAGCCCTTGAACGCCTCGAACGCCCGCCGGTAGTCGCCGGTGGCCGCGTGCAGTTCGGCCTGCTCCTGCCGGACCTGGACCAGGATCCTCACGAAGCCGTGCTCCTCGCTGATCATCCGGGCCCGGTCCAGGCTCTCCTGGGCCTGCCGCAGACTGCCCAGGTTCCGCTGGGCGATGGCCAGGGTGAGCAGGACCTCGGGGAGCGCGGCCGCCTGCTTCAGGTCCTGGTCGTCGTGCATGCGGATGGCGGCCTGGGCGGCCATCACGGCCTCGTCGTGGTGGCCGAGCGCGATCTGCAGACGGGCCACGGTGTCCAGCAGGGGGACGTCGAGCTCGTAGCCGTGGGCCGAGCTGATCGCCAGCATGCGCTCGACGGCCCCCCAGGCCTGCTCGTAGCGCCCGGCCTCGTACTCGGCGTAGGCGAGGTTGTTGATGGCCGTGACGTGCCGCTCCACGTCGATCGTGGCGGCCAGGCGCTCGGCCTGCAGGTAGCGCTCGCGGGAGGCCTCGAGGGATCCGGTCTCGTCGAGCGCGTCGGCGAGCCTCATCAGGTGGGTCAACCGGATGCGGGCGGGCGTGTGCTCGTCGAGCGCCTCCATGGAGTTCACCGTGTGCTCCAGCGAGGCGGCCGGGTCGCCCAGGTCCCGGTAGGCCCGCGCCATCAGCAGGTGGCTGCGGGCCAGCAGCGGGCGGCAGCCGTGCTCGACCGCCCACTGGTTGACCTGCCACATGACCGGGATCACCGAGCTCAGCTCGCCCCAGCGCGTCCGCACGTCCACCTGGACCAGCTGCGCGCGCAGGACCAGCACGGTCTCGCCGAGGGACTGTGCGGCCCCCTCCAGCTCCACCGCCCGGTCGAAGGCCGCCTCGATGTTGTAGCCGCTGGTGATCTCCAGTGACTCCAGCTCCGCCGCCACCTCCTCGGCCGTGAGCGTCCCGGCGGGCCGGCCGCCCTGCTCGGAGGCGGCAGGCGCGTCCGGCACGGCGCTCCGCGCGGCCTGCCCCGGCCCGTCCTCGCTCCGGACGGCGGGGGGACGCGGCACCGGTTTCGCGGCAGGGTCGGTCAGCGGTCCGTTCACGGGGCCTTCATCGGCGGCCGGCCGCGGTCCTGTAGCGTTTTCCCCGAACCGGGGTTAGATCATTGTTTACCTGGCCCCGGCGGGGTCCGCCGGGGCATCCGCCTCCGGGACCGCACACGCCCCGGGCTCCCCCAGGGCGGCGAGCATGGCGGCGAGGCCGGGCAGCTTCACCCGCTCGCCGCGGCCGAGCGCCCGGGCCAGCGCCGCCTCGGCGGCCTCGATGGACAGCCACCCGGAGTAGGCCACCGGGGTGACCCCGCGCAGCGCGAGAAGCGCGTCCAGGTCGGCGCGGCGCGCCGGAGGGCGGCCGGCCAGGTCGGCCAGGAGGGTCCGGACGGTCTCGGCGGCGTCGGACTTGTTGGTGCCGATCACGCCGCTGGGACCGCGCTTGAGCCAGCCCGCGACGTATTCGCGGTCGCGCACCCGGCCGGCCTCGTTGGGCACGGTCATGGTGGCCTCGGAGAACGGCACGCCGGGCAGGGGGACGCTCCGGTAGCCGACCGAGCGCAGCACCATGCCGACGGGCAGGGTCTCGAACTCGCCGGTGCCGACCACCCGGCCGTCGGCCAGGCGGGTGCGCTCCAGCCGCAGCGCCTCCACCCGGTCACGGCCAACGATCTCCACCGGCCGCAGCCAGAACCGCACGTCCACCCGCCGGGGGCGGCCGGCGGGGGTGCGGGCGGCCCAGCCCCGCAGCACCTCGACGTTCCCCCGCACCTGGCGGGGCAGGCCCTCCGCCCCGGCCGCGGCGGCCTCCTCGGGCCGCACGCACACGTCCGCGTTGGCCAGCTCGCCGAGCTCCCGCAGCTCCTTCAGGGTGAACTTGGCGTGCTCGGGGCCCCGGCGGCCGATCATGTGCACGACCTCCACCCGGCTCGCGGCCAGCCGGGCCAGGACCTCCTCCGGCACGTCGGTGGCGCGCAGCTCCTCGGCGGTCTTGGCGAGGACGCGCACCACGTCCACCGCCACGTTGCCCACGCCGATCACCGCGACCCCGGGGCTGTCGAGGACGAAGCGATCGGCGGGCACGTCCGGGTGCCCGCAGTACCAGTTCACGAAGTCGGTGGCGGCCACGCTGCCGGGCAGGTCCTCGCCGGGGATGCCGAGCCTGCGGTCCACCATCGCGCCGGTGCAGTAGACCACCGCGTCGTAGCAGGCCAGCAGGTCGTCGCGGCCGACGTCCCGGCCGAACTCGACGCCGCCCAGGAAGCGCACGCCGGGCAGCTCCAGCACCCGGCGCAGGTAGCCCGCGATCGACTTGATCGAGGTGTGGTCGGGGGCCACCCCGTAGCGCACCAGCCCGTAGGGCGTGGGCAGCCGCTCCAGCACGTCCACCTCGACGGGGCCCCCGGCCTGCTTCATCAGCGCCTCGGCGGTGTAGAGGCCGGCGGGACCCGATCCGACGACCGCGACTCGCAGGGACACATCGCCTCCCAGGGGGTTGTGCCGGTGACCGGGCATCGGCCGGGGCGCACCTCCAACCTACTCCTGCGGCCTCCCGAGCGGGATGACTCCGGCGGGACCCGTCCCCGCAGAACGCGGCTCGGGGTGAATTCCGGTCTGGGGGAGGCGAAGAGGCGGCAAAGAGGCGGGCGGGCGGCGCCCGCCGGGTGGCACGCTCCCACGCATGAGGGGACCGGGCGGGGGAGAGCGCTCCGCGAGCGCGCTCGACGAGATCCAGCCGGCGGGCGGCCGCCGCTTCGAGGCCTTCGGCCGGGTGATGGACGCCCTCGGCGGCGAGGCCGAGCTGATGGAGTCGTGCCGCGACCTGACCTGGTGGCGCGGGGCCGGCGAGAGCTGGCACATCGAGTGGCGCGAGGGCCCCTACGCCACCGAGGTCGCCCAGGTCCTGGCCGAGCGCGTCGGCGGGCCCGGCGCCCCGGCCGGCCCCGCCGGGGGCGGTACGCCGGACACCCCGGGCTGCGCCGTCGTGGACGTGATCGGCGTCCGCTTCGTGCTGCGGGCCGTGGACCCCCTCGGCCGGCGCCCCCGCACCCGGCTGGGCCCCTGGCGCTTGGCCGAGGCCATGGACACCACCCGGCCCGGCCCCTCACCCCGGCCGTGGGAGCTGCTCCTCGGCGGCTGAGGCCTGCCGTACGGCCCGGCGGCACGCGCGGGACCCGGCCGGCCAGACCCCTGCGGCGCCCGCTACGCCGCCCGGCGCCCGCTACGCCGCCCGGAACCTGGCGCGCCGTTCAGAGCCCCGCGGCGGCGGCGAGGCGGGCGCGGTGGGCGTGCGGCGGGCCGAAGAGCTGGGCGTCGGAGGTGGCCCGCTTGAAGTAGCGGTGCGCGGAGTGCTCCCAGGTGATGCCGGTGCCGCCGTGGATCTGGATGTTCTCTCCCGCCGCGGCCAGATAGGCCTCGCCGCAGTAGGATCCGGCGATCGCGGCGGCGACGGGGAGCTCCGCCGGCAGGGCGCGGGCGGCGGCCAGCGCGGCCGAGCGGGCCGACTCCACCAGCAGGAGCAGGTCGGCGAGCTTGTGCTTGACGGCCTGGAAGGAGCCGATGGGGCGGCCGAACTGGTGGCGCCGCAGGGCGTGCGCCACGGCCGCCTCCAGGCAGGCGGAGGCCCCGCCCACCTGCTCGGCGGCCAGGCAGGCGACGCCCGCGTCGCGGACCCGGCCGGCCGCCGCGCCGTCGCCGGCCGGACGGGCCGGGACGGCGTCGAAGGCGAACGCGGTGAGCGGGCGGGTCCCGTCGAGCGTCACCAGCGGGGTGCGGGCCGAGGGCACCGCCTCGACCAGTTCGCCGCCGACGAAGGCCAGGACCACCTCGCCGTCGAGTGCGCAGGGGGCGGTGCCGGTGAGCCGCCCGCCGCCGAGGGTCAGCTCGGCGTCCCCGGGCAGCAGGACGGTGGCGGTGCGGAAGCCGCCCGCGATGCCGGGCAGCAGCCGCTCCATCGCCTCCGCGTCGCCGCCGGCGCGCAGCGCCTCGACGGCGAGCACGGCGGTGGCCAGGTGGGGGTGGGGGGAGAGCGCGCGGCCGAGCTCCTCGGCGACGACCGCGAGCTCGGCCGTGCCGCACCCCGCCCCGCCGTACTCCTCGGGCACGGCCAGGCCCGCCACGCCCAGCTCCCCGGCGAACCTGCCCCAGGGGGCGTCCGGGTGCCCGGAGAGGAAGGAGCGGACGGCGTCCCGGAGCGCGGCCTGGTCCTCGCTGAGGTTCAGGTCGGGGAAGCCGTCGGCGGGGGAGCCTGCGGGGGCGGCGTCGTCGAGGTGCACACGCGGCAGCATAAGCAAGCGACCGCTTGTTTTGTAGTAGTTGAACGTTTTTGTACGTTTTTGCAGGTCATATATCCTCCACATGGCCACGGTCGGCTGCACATCGGGGGATCAACGGCTTTGGTTGGACAGAACGACACGATCGACTTCCTCGCGTGGGACCGCCGGGAACGGGCGATCGTGCGCCACATGGTGACGGCGTTCGCCGGCGGCCTGCTGCTGGGCGCGCTCGGCGAGGTGCTCGCGCACGGCCCGGAGCCGCTGTCGGCGGCCTACGACCCCTACGCCTACCTGCTGTTCGCCGTCGTCGTCGGCCGGACCGCCGCCGGGTTCGGCTGGGCGGCGCTGGCCGGGGCGCTGGCCGCACTCGGCCCCGTCGTCTCGATGCTCGCCGCGACCTTCTTCCCGCCCGGGCGCCCCTCCCTCTACCTGGGCGGCGACGCCATGGTGCCGGGTGTGGCGCTGCTGGCCGTCGCCCTGTCCGCGCTGGCGGCCCACCTGACCCGGCGGGACGGCCTGCGGGGCGACCTCGCCGCAGGCCTGTCCGCGGGCGTCCTGCTGATCGAGGCGACCGAGGCGGCGCGGTCCGGCTCCTGGAGCGTGCTGACCGCGGCGGCCCTGCTGCTCGCCGTGGTGCTCGGCCTGCGCCGCGGCGCGGGCGCGGTCCGCGCCGCCCTGGTCGCCACCGCCCTCGGGGCCGTGCAGATCGTCCTCGCCGCAGGTGCGTGAGGGCCGCCGCTCCGCGATGGGAGAGCGCCCGCATCGCCGGGGTCGATAACCTGTAGGGCGTTCATCGATTCCCTGCGAGCTAGGAGTGACCGTGCTGCTGCGCATGTCGTCGCTGTTTCTTCGAACGCTGAGGGACGACCCGGCAGACGCGGAGGTCCCGAGCCACAAGCTGCTCGTCCGCGCCGGTTACGTCCGCCGGGTCGCGCCCGGCGTCTACTCCTGGCTGCCGCTGGGCAAGATGGTCCTGGAGAACGTCACCCGGATCATCCGCGAGGAGATGGACCGGATGGGCGGCCAGGAGGTGCTCTTCCCCGCCCTGCTGCCCAGGGAGTACTACGAGGCGACCGGGCGCTGGACGGAGTACGGCGACACGCTCTTCCGGCTCAAGGACCGCAAGGGCGCCGACTACCTGCTCGGCCCCACCCACGAGGAGATGTTCACCGACATGGTCAAGGGGGAGTACTCCTCCTACAAGGACTACCCGGTGACGCTCTACCAGATCCAGACGAAGTACCGCGACGAGGCCCGCCCCCGGGCCGGCATCCTGCGCGGGCGCGAGTTCGTCATGAAGGACTCCTACTCCTTCGACCTCGACGACGACGGCCTCAAGCGCTCCTACGAGCAGCACCGCGAGACCTACATCCGGACCTTCGACCGGCTGGGCATCACCTACAAGATCTGCTTCGCCACCTCCGGCGCGATGGGCGGCTCGGCCTCGGAGGAGTTCCTCGCCCCGGCCGAGACCGGCGAGGACACCTTCGTCGCCTGCCGCCACTGCGGCTACGCGGCCAACGCCGAGGCGGTCACCACCCCCGCCCCGCCCGCGGTCACCGGCGAGCGGCCGCAGATGCGGGTGCTGGACACCCCCGACACCCCGACCATCGAGTCGCTGGTCCACTGCCTCAACGAGCGGCACGGCATGGCGGTCACCGCCGCCGACACGCTCAAGAACGTCGTGGTCAAGGTGACCACTCCCGGCTCCGGCGAGACCGAGGTCCTGGTCGTCGGCGTGCCCGGCGACCGCGAGGTCGACTTCAAGCGGCTGGAGGCCTCCCTCGCCCCCGGCGAGCCCGCCATCTTCGAGGCCGAGGACTTCGCCAGGCACCCCGGCCTGGTCCGCGGCTACATCGGCCCGCAGGTGCTCAAGGACCTCGGCATCCGCTACCTCGTGGACCCGCGCGTGGTCTCCGGCAGCGCCTGGGTCACCGGCGCCAACGAGCTGAACAAGCACGCCGTGAACGTGGTCGCCGGCCGGGACTTCGTCCCCGACGGGACCATCGAGGCGGCCGAGGTGCGCGCGGGCGACGCCTGCCCGGCCTGCGGCTCGGCCCTGTCCATCGACCGCGGCATCGAGATCGGCCACATCTTCCAGCTCGGCCGCAAGTACGCCGACGCCGCCAAGCTCGACGCCCTCGGCCCCGACGGCAAGCCGATCCGCATCACCATGGGCTCGTACGGCATCGGCGTCTCCCGCGCGGTGGCGGTGCTCGCCGAGCAGCGCCACGACGAGCTCGGCCTCGTCTGGCCGCGCGAGGTCGCCCCCGCCGACGTGCACATCGTGGGCACCGGCAAGGAGAACCAGATCGAGGTGGCGACCCGGATCGCCGAGGAGCTCCGGGACCGGGGCCTGCGCGTCCTGCTGGACGACCGCGCGGGGGTCTCGCCGGGTGTGAAGTTCAAGGACGCCGAGCTGCTCGGCATGCCGACCATCCTGGTCGTCGGCCGGGGCCTCGCCCAGGGCGTCGCGGAGCTGCGCGACCGCGCCACCGGCGCCAAGGAGGAGATCCCGATCGCCGAGGCCGCCGACCGCGTCGAGGCCGCCTGCCGGGCCTGAGCCCGCACCGCCCGGGCACCGGGCCCGCGCCCGGCTCGGGGACGACGCGGGGGCGGGTCCGCCGGAGATCCGGCGGACCCGCCCCGCCGCGTGCCGGTGCCCTGCGCCCGCACGCCCGTCCCGGGGGCGCCGCCCGCCTAGTGGCGGTGGCGGCGCGGGTGCCCGCCGAGCGTCTTGCCGAGGTGGAAGCCGCCCGGCAGGCGCACGCTCACGTGCGTGCGGCCGTCCGGCGTCCTGGCGACGTGGAGGCGGCGGCCGCCGAAGCTCTGCCCGATCCCGTGCCGGGACAGGTTGAGGCGGAACGGCCCCAGCTTGATCGACTTGTGGTAACTCCAGCCCATCGTTCTCCCCCTCCGGGCCTCAGGCGTCTGCAATGAGAACGGCGGGCGGGCGCGTGCGGTTCCGGATCAGCGGCGGGAGGCCCCGCCGAGCGTCTTGCGCCAGTGGAAGCCGCCGGGCAGGTTGACGGTCAGCGTGCGGCGGCCGTCGGCCGTCCGGGTCACCCGGAAGGCGCGGTTGCCCCAGCTGTGCCCGACGCCGCTGCGGGACAGGTTGATCCGGAACGGCCCGAACCTCATCGACTTCCTGTAGCCCCAGCCCATCGATTCCTCCTCCCGGTGGATCCGAGGAGGTCCGACTACCCGCCAGGGCCGGGTCAAACCCCGGTAAAGCGGTGCGGAGCGCTCCGGAAGGGGTCAGGAGGCGGGGGTCGTGCCCCGCCCGGGAGCGGCGGTGCCCTCCTGCGGATCGCGCCCCGGCCCGGCGCTCCCCGACGGCGACGGCGCCACCGCCCCGGAGCCCTCCGGCATGCCGGGGAAGGCCTCGATCCGGGGGCGCAGGCCGTACGAGCGCTTGACGCACTCCTGCACGGCCAGCGCGGCCAGCTCGCGCAGCGCGTCGTCGTCGGCGGCGGCCAGCTCCAGGTAGGCCGTGGCGACCCCCTGCTCGACCAGCACCGCCAGCTCCACGGCCTGGGCCGCGCCGGAGGGGACGACCGGGAGCTCGTAGGCGGCCTGCGGCTCGGCGGGCGTGCCGCCGCGTTCGACGATCAGGGCGCGGAGCCGGTCCCTGCGGCCGCGGTGGGCGTTGAAGGCGGTGGTCGCGGTGGTCCGCAGCCTCCCGGTCGTGCGGGCGGCGATGACCCCGTAGGCGTAGACGGCCGCGTGCTCGGCGGCCAGGGCCGTGCCGAGCGCCCGGTCGGCCGGCACCGGGACCGTCACAGGGACCTCGGCAGGGCGAGCGCGTGCGCGGCCTCGCAGGCGCCGATGGAGGCGATCAGCTGGGCGAGCGCCGGGGAGACGCCCGCGGTCTGCCCGGGCCGGGACGCCGCGGCCTTCCGCTCGAGCTCCCGCAGGCCCCGCAGGGTGGCCTTCGCGCCCGGCGCCGGGGTGGCGGGGGGAGAGGGCGAGGCGCCGGAGCCGGACGCCGCCGGCGAGGGCCCGGCGGGCAGCCGCCGGCGCAGCTCGGCGAGGTGGGCCTCGTGCCGCTCCCGGAAGGGGGCGAGCTTGCCCGAGGACAGCGACGCGTACATCGCGACGGTCCGCTCCTTGTCCGCGATCAGTTGCCTGAGCAGCACGGTCTCCGGATCCGGCGGCTCGGGGGCGGCGGGCTCCCGCTCCTGCGCGGCGCATCCCGCGACCGCCGCGGCGGCCGCCCCGAGGGCACCGCTCCGCAGCAGGGCGCGCCGGGTCAGGGAACGCACGGACGACCTCCGGTCTCGGGTGGGGTGCTGACGCCTCTAGCATCGTACGGGCTCAGAATGGCAGTCACCGCGTGTGGCGGGCGGTCCCGCCACACCGAGTGACGCTCTTTCTGCGGCCCGGTGTGGATAGGCTGGTGAATCACATGGGCGAGGTTCGCCCGACGAGATCGTGACAATAGGAGGTCGACATGGGCAGCGTCACATCCCGCGACCGCCTGGTGGAGCTTCTGGCCCCCGTCGTGGAGGCCGAGGGCTACGACCTGGAGGACGTCACGGTCACACCGGCGGGCAAGCGCCGGTTGCTGCGCGTCGTCGTCGACCGTGACGGCGGGGTGAGCCTGGACGGCGTGGCCGAGGTGAGCCACGCGGTCTCCGCCGCGCTGGACGCCGAGGACGTGATGGGCTCCGCCCCCTACGTGCTGGAGGTCTCCTCCCCGGGGGTCGACCGCCCGCTCACCGAGCCGCGCCACTGGCGCCGGGCGGAGGGGCGGCTGGTCAAGGCCGATCTGCGGGACGGCACCCGCGTGGAGGGCCGGATCGTCGCCACCGACGAGACCGGCGTGGAGCTGGACGCCGACGGCGTCCGGCACCGTGCCGACTACAAGGACCTGGCCCGGGGACGGGTGCAGGTGGAATTCCGCCGGCTCGATGAGAGCGACGACGTCGAAGACGACGGCGAAGACGGCGACGAGGGCTAAGGGGGAGCCTCGTGGACATCGACATGAGCGTCCTGCGCAGCCTGGAACGGGAGAAGGACATCTCCTTCGACCTGGTCGTCAGGGCGATCGAGGACGCGCTGCTGATCGCGTACTTCAAGACCGAGGGCGCGGCCGCCAAGGCCCGCGCCGAGCTCGACCGGAGCACCGGGCACGTGACGATCTACGCCGCGGAGATCGGCGAGAACGGGGAGGTGCTCCGCGAGTACGACGACACCCCGGGCAACTTCAGCCGGATCGCCGCGACCACGGCCAGGCAGGTCATCCTGCAGCAGCTCAGGGACGCCGAGGACGAGATCAACTTCGGCGAGTTCGCCAGCCGCGAGGGCGAGCTCGTCTCCGGGGTCGTCCAGCAGGGCAAGGACCCGCGGGTCGTCCTGGTGGACCTGGGCAGGATCGAGGCCGTGCTCCCGCACAACGAGCAGGTGCCCGGCGAGGAGTACGTCCACGGCGAGCGCATCCGCTGCTACGTGGTCCAGGTCAAGAAGGGCCACAAGGGGCCCTCGGTGATGCTCTCGCGGACGCACCCCGGCCTGGTGAAGAAGCTCTTCGCGCTGGAGGTCCCGGAGATCGCCGACGGCACGGTCGAGATCGCCGCGATCGCCCGCGAGGCCGGCCACCGGACCAAGATCGCGGTCCGGTCCCGCAAGCCGGGCGTCAACGCCAAGGGCGCCTGCATCGGCCCGATGGGCTCGCGGGTGCGCAACGTGATGACCGAGCTGCACGGCGAGAAGATCGACATCATCGACTGGTCGGAGGACCCGGCGGAGTTCGTGGGGAATGCCCTGTCGCCCGCCCGCGTTTCCCATGTCGAGGTGATCGACGCCGCCGGCCGTGCCGCGCGGGTGACCGTGCCGGACTACCAGCTCTCCCTCGCCATCGGCAAGGAGGGGCAGAACGCCCGGCTGGCCAACCGGCTCACCGGCTGGCGGATCGACATCCGGCCGGACACCCATGTGGAGGGTGCGGCCGGTTCCGCAGATGCGTCCACAAGGTAAGCTGGAATATGGTGGCCAGGCGGCCCCACTGAGAACATGTGTGGGTTGCCGGGTTCGCACGGTTTTCTCCGAGCTGCTCCGCCTGGTGGCGGTCGAGGGCGTTGTCGTCCCCGACCTGCGACGACGGCTCCCGGGGCGTGGTGCTTCACTGCATCCCACCCCGCGATGCCTCGAGCTCGCCGAGCGTCGGCGGGCGTTTCCGCGCGCGTTCCGCGTCGCGGGTCCGCTCGACCTGTCGCTCGTGCGCAGCCACGTGGAAGAGCTGCAGGCTGAAAGGATCGGGTGAAATGGTTGCCAACTGTCATGTAGGACGCCGAGTTGATGGGCTGGTCAGATAGCTATGAGCGCCTGATGAGCATGCGGCGATGAGTACGTCTACGTAACGACGGTCCGGCGGCACAGCCTCCCGGGCCGAGTAAGGGAGTGCAGTGGCGAAGGTCCGGGTATACGAGCTCGCCAAGGAGTTCGGTGTGGAGAGCAAGGTCGTGATGGCCAAGCTCCAGGAGATGGGCGAGTTCGTTCGTTCGGCGTCCTCGACCATCGAGGCACCGGTGGTCCGCAGGCTCACGGAAGCCTTGGGCGCACCCGCCAAGGGTTCGTCCGACAAGGGCGCCGGCAAGGCGCCCAAGCCGCCTCAGGCGGCCCCCCGGCCGGCCGAAGGCCGAGCCGGCGGCGCTACGGCGCCCACCGCGGTTCCCAAGCCGGGTCCGGCCCCCAAGCCGGGTCCGCGTCCGGGTCCCGCGCCGCGCCCCGCGGCCCCCGCGCCGCAGGCGCCGCAGCCCCAGATCCAGCAGCAGCCCCCGGCGCAGCAGCAGCCGTCGCCGGTGCAGCCGCCGCGCTTCGAGGCGCCCCGGCCCGAGGCCGCGCGTCCCGCCGCCCCCGGCCCCAAGCCGGGTCCGCGTCCGGGTCCGCGCCCGGCGCCGCGCCCCGAGGCCGCCGGTCCGCAGGCGCTTCCCGCCGGCCCCGGCACCCCCTCGGGCCCGCGTCCGGCGGCCGGCGCCCCCGGCGCGGGGGCTCCCAAGGCGGGGCCCCGGCCGGGCCCCCG
>NZ_BAAAUT010000073.1:0-30836 GCF_039534085.1 Planomonospora alba | reverse complement strand
GGACGGAATCCAACTCCTTGGCTCACAGAACGACATGGCTACGATCCGACTTGACACACGCGAGGTCTACCCGGCGCTGCTGGAGCGCGGCGTGCGGGTGTCCCGCTGCCACGACCTCGCGCTGACCGAGGGGCTGCTCCTGGCCTACGAGGGGCGCCACGGCGAGCCCAGGTCGGCCCGGGCGGCCCACGCCCGGCTGCACGGCCTGCCGGTCCCGGCCGACCACGACGAGCCCGGCGGACACCGCGGGCCCGAGGCGCGGCAGGCCGCGCTCTTCGGCGACGAGCCGCCCCCGCCGGACGCCGGCCTGGTCGCCGAGGTCCACGCCGACCAGCTCCGGCGGATCGAGGCGACGGCCGACCCCCACCGCTTCCGGCTGCTGGTCGCGGCCGAGTCGGCGGGGGCGCTGATCGCCGCGGAGATGGGCCGCGACGGCATGCCCTGGCGGCGGGACCTGCACGACGCGCTGCTGACCGAGATGCTCGGCCCGCGCCCGGCGCACGGCATGCGCCCGGCCCGCCTGCAGGCCCTGGCCGACGAGGTGGCGGCGGCGTTCGGCACGCCGTTCAACCCCGACTCCCCGCAGCAGATCCTCAAGGCGTTCAAGGCCGCCGGCACGCCGGTCCCCTCGACCCGGGCGCACGATCTCCGGCAGGTGGACCACCCCGGTGTCGCCCCGCTGCTCGCCTACAAGGAGCTGGCCCGCTTCCACAGCTTCCACGGCTGGGCCTGGGCCGACCAGTGGGTCCGCGACGACCGCTTCCGCCCGGAGTACGTCGTGGGCGGCGTGGTCTCCGGCCGGTGGGCGACCAGCGGCGGCGGCGCGCTCCAGATCCACAAGGCGATGCGCAGGGTCGTGGTGGCCGACGAGGGCTGGACGCTGGTCGTCGCCGACGCCGCCCAGCTCGAACCCCGGGTGCTGGCCGCGATGGCGGGCGACCGCGCCCTGGCCCGGGCGGCCGGCCAGATCGACCTCTACCAGGCGATGGCCCGGGCGTTCGGCGGCGACCGGGACCACGCCAAGATCGCCATGCTCTCGGCGATGTACGGCGGGACCAGCGGAGACGCCCCCAAGCTGCTGGCCGTGATGCGGCAGCGCTTCGGTGACGCCTACCGGTTCGTGGAGGACGCCGCGCGGGCGGGGGAGGAGGGCAGGCTGGTCCGCTCCTGGCTGGGCCGCACCTGCCCGCCGCCCTCGGCCCGCTGGCGGGCGCTGGTGTCGGGCCCGGAGGGGGGCCGGGCGGCCCGCGACCGGGGCCGGTTCACCCGCAACTTCGTGGTCCAGGCGACCGCGGCCGAGTGGGCGCTGGCCCTGATGGCCGTGCTGCGCGGCCTGCTGCCCGACCCGGCCAGGCTGGTGTTCTTCCAGCACGACGAGGTGATGGTGCACTGCCCGCGGGAGCTGGCCGACCAGGTCGTGGCGGCGGTCGGCCGGGCCGCGGAGGAGGCGACCCGGCTGCTGTTCGGCGCGACCCCCGTGCGCTTCCCCATGGGGACCGCCGTCGTGCGCTGCTACGCGGACGCCAAGTAGGCCGCCGCCGTGCGCCGTCACGCGGCGCCGGCCGGCCTGCGGTGGCCGAGCGCCAGCCAGACGGCGACGGCGGCCACCCCGGCCGCCACCGCGCCGCCGAGCACGCCGTAGGACATGACCTGCACGACCACCCCGGCGACCACCGTGCCGGTGGCGCCGCAGACGTTCATCACCAGGTCCGACAGCCCCTGGGCGGCGGGGCGCCGCGCCAGCGGGACGGCCTCGGTGAGCATCGCCGAGCCGGCCACGTGGCCGCAGGACCAGCCGAGGCCGAGCAGGACCAGCCCGGCGGTCACCTGCGGGACGCCGTGCTCGCCGGCCGTACCGGCCAGGACGGCCGCGACGAGCAGCAGCGCCATGCCGAGCACGAGCACCGGGACCCGGCCGGCGCGGTCGGCGAGCCAGCCGACCGCGGGGGACAGGACGTACATGCCCGCGATGTGGAGGCTGATCACCATGCCGATCACCGAGATGGCGGCGCCGTGGTGGTCGAGGTGGATCGGGGTCATGGACATGATCGAGACCATGGCGGTGTGGCTGACCGCGATCGCGATGAGCGCCCGCAGCGCGGCGGGGGACTCGCGCAGCGACCGCCAGGCGGTGCGCAGCGTGCCGTCGCCGGTCCCGGCGGTGCTCCCGGCCCCGGGGGCCTCCGCGGCGGGGCGGGCACCGGGACCGGCCGCGGCGGGACCGGCAGCGGCCGCCGAGCCGCCCTCCGCCCCGGCGGCGCCCCCGGTGCCGCGCGCGGGCGCGGTGAGCGAGCGGGCCAGGACCAGCGGGTCCGGGCGCAGACCGGCGGTGATGACGCCCAGGGCCAGCACGAAGGCGAGCAGGGCGAGGGCGAACGGCCCGGCGCCCGCGGGCAGGCCGAGCTCCTCGCCGAGCTGGTCGGCCGGGTCGGCGAGGTTGGGGCCGGCCACCGAGCCGACGGTGGCCGCCCAGACCACCCAGGACAGGTGCCGGGCGGCGTGCCCGGCGGGGGACAGGTCCGTGGCCGAGTAGCGCGAGGCCAGGTTGCCCGCGCTGCCGCCGCCGAACAGCACCAGCCCGGCCAGGAGCAGCGGCCAGGAGCCGACGGCGATGGCCAGGACGGTGACCAGGCAGCCGAGCGTCGCGCAGCCGTACGCCAGGGTCAGGCCCGTCCGCCGCCCGCCCGCGCCGGAGGCCCTGGCCGTGGGCAGGGCGAGCAGCGCGGCGCCGAGGACGGTCGCGGTGCCCGCCAGTCCGCCGATCGCCTCCGACCCGGAGAGCCGGGTGACGAGCACGGAGCTGAGGGTGAAGCTCACCGCGACCCCCATCCCGCTGGTGATCTGCGCGGCGGTCAGGACGCCGAGCGTGCGCCGCTGCACGGCGGCCACCCGCCGGGGATCGGCGGGGGAGATATCAGGACGTGCGGGGGTTGTAGTCACGAGCGAAGTCTGTCATCACTCGTGACGGTTCCCCCAGCGGTATTCCCGTGGCCCCGCGCCGTCGGCCCGCTCCGGGGCAGGCCGTCGCGGGGCCGCTTCCGGCCCTCGGGACGGGACCGCCCCGCCGGAGTCCGGTCCCGGGCGCCCGGCCCGGTCTCAGGCCCCCGGGTCGAAGGTGGCGAAGAACGCGTCGATCGTCTTGGCGCTCTTCTCCCAGTGGATCTCCTTCACCGAGATCGCGATCTGGTAGGCGCTGTCGGAGCCGACCACCACGTACCGGGTCAGCCCGTGCATCTGCACGATGCTGCCGGGCTCGGTGTAGGTGTACTCCCAGTCGGCGGCCTTCCAGGCCCCGTAAGAGACCGGGGTCACGCCGATCTCGAGGTACTCGTCCAGCCCGGTCTTGTCGACCTCGCCGAGCGCGGCCACCGGGTCGGCCACCGGGACCTGGGTGACGACGATGCTCTGCCCGCTGCCCTTCGGCCCGGAGAAGGTGACGGCGCCGCTCTCGCCGGCCTTGACCGTCCAGCCGTCCGGCACCGCGCCGGAGACGCCGCCCGCGCTCAGCCGCTCGAAGCCCTCGGGGACGTCGGTCGAGCGGGCCTGCGGCTCGGCGGACCCGGAGACCGACGCGGACGAGGTGCGGGGCTCGGAGGAGCCGGACTCCCCGCCGGGGAGCAGGGCGAAGACGGCGGCGGCCACCAGGGCCAGCGCCCCGGCCCCGCAGAGCATCAGCAGGCGCGGGGACAGGCCGCCGGAGGACCTGCGGCGGGGGCCCCTGCGGCCCTCGTCGGCGTCCGGCCGTCCGTCGCGGCCGGGCGCGGTGTCGTCCGCCCGCCTGCGGGAGGGGCGGTCGGCCGCGGTGGCCGGGGAGCCCGCGGTCGGCGGGAGCCGCTCGCCGGTACGGGCGGGGATCTCACCGGAGAAGCTGGACAGCGCGTCGAACGGAGGCGCGCCGAGGGGACCGCCGGCGGAGCCCGCCGGTGCCGCGCCGGGGGCCCGGCCCAGCTCGGAGGAGGAGCTGCGCAGCGCGTCGTAGCCGCGCCCGCCCCCGCCGGACATGCTGTCCAGGGAGGTGAACGGCGCGATGGTGACGTTCAGCGGGGCGGGGTGGCCCGGGGCGCCCGCCGGAGGCGCGGGGTGGGCTCCGGACGGGCTGGACAGCGCGTCGTGACCCGCCGGACGGCCGGCGGAGGAGTCGTTCGGGTCGTACGGCACGCGCACCGGGCCCGAGGGCGTCTCGATGATCCGCGAGGGCATCGGGCCGGAGGGCGGGTCCAGCGGCGGCATGAGGTGCATCGGCAGGGAGTTTCCCGGGACCGGCATGGCGGCGGGCACCTGGCCGTTGGGTCCCCGGTTCGGGGTGTTGGAGCCGTGGGCGCGCAGGATCTGCTCCAGCATGTCCGACACCTGGGCCGCGTGCAGCCGCTCGGCGGGGTTCTTGCGCAGCAGCCCCTCGATGACGGGGGCGAGCGCCCCGGCCCGCGCCGGCCGGACGGGGTCCTGGGTGAGGATCGCGCCGAGCACGGCCACCGCGTCGGGACCCTCGTACGGCGGGCGGCCCTCGACCGCCGCGTACAGGGTGGCGCCGAAGGCCCACAGGTCTCCGGCCTGCGTGATCGGCTGACCGGACAGGCGCTCCGGTGGGATGTAGGCGGGGGAGCCCATCAGCAGGCCGGTCTGGGTGATCGTGCCGTCGCCCTCCAGCGCGGCGATGCCGAAGTCGGTGAGGATCACGCGGTCGGAGGTGAGCAGCACGTTGCCCGGTTTGACGTCGCGGTGCAGGATCCCGGAGGCGTGCGCGTGGCGCAGCGCGTCGAGCACCCGGATGCCGATCTCGGCGGCCTGCGCCACCGGCAGCGGCCCGCTCTCCCGTACGGCCTGCTCCAGCGACCAGGCCCGGACGAGCTCCATCACGATCCAGGGGCGCCCGTCCTCCTCGACCACGTCGTGGACGGTCACGATCCCCGGGTGGCTGAGGCGGGCGGCCGAGCGGGCCTCGCGCATCATGCGCCGGTAGGCCGCGTGCTTGCCCGCGTGGTCCAGCCCGTAGGGGAGGATCAGCTCCTTGACGGCGACGTCGCGGTCGAGCAGCACGTCGTGCGCGTGCCAGACCATGCCCATGCCGCCGCGGCCCACCGCCGCCAGCAGGCGGTATCGCCTGCCGATCAGCCTGCCCTGTCCCGTAGGTGTGGTCCCGGTGATGTTCGCACCCTCCGGTCCAGGGGGTACCTTGCCGATCAGACGGTCCGCCGACATACCCCGCCCCCATATCCAAGGCTGTTTGTGAGGTTCGACACGATATCCGGATCACAATCGGTAATGGAAGTTGGGGGGCGAAAAAAGGACTTCATGGTGTTTATCGGGAGATGGCGGTCTTTAGGTGATTTGTCTCCCGACCGTACCCGAGGTGCCGGGGCCCGCGTGACCGCGCCGACCTGTGCCGACGCCCTCGGGCGCGGCCGGCGCCGCTACGGCCCGCCGTCAGGCCGGTGCGACCCCGGCCCGCCGTCAGGCCTGCGCGCTCCCGGCGGGCGCGGCGGGCGGCAGAGGCGCGGCGGGCACCTCCCGGGCCAGTGCCGCCAGGGCGGCGGTGAAGGCCGCCGCGGGCGGGGTGACCAGGCCCGCGCCCACCTGCCCGGTCCCGGCCACCCGGCCCGCGATGCCGGTGTTGACCGTCGGCAGCAGGCCGGTCCTGGCCACCAGCGTCACGTCCACCCCGACCGGCGTGCCCCGGAACCCCAGCGCGGGGATCTGGTAGGCGGGGTGCTCGGCGAGGGTGATCTCGTACATCGACCGGGTGGCCGCGGCGGCGGCCGAGACGTCGCCGCCGACGAACCTGACGATCGCCGGGGCCGCCGCCATCGCGAAACCGCCCAGCCCGGCCGTCTCGGTGATCGTCGAGTCGCCGATGTCGGGGTTGGCGTCCGCCGGGCCGTACGCGCCGAGGTAGAGCCCGTCCGGCACGCCCGCGGGACCGGTGAACCAGCGGTCGCCGAGGCCGGAGACCTGCACGCCGAAGTCGGTGCCGTTGCGGGCCATCGCCACGACCAGGCTGGAGCCGGGCACGCCCCGCGCCGCGTCGGCGCTCACCTTGCAGGCGGCCATGCCCGGGTTGAGGAAGAAGTGGTCGTTGCCGCCCGCGAAGCGCAGCACCTCGGCCGCGCGGGCACCGGCGGTCTCCACCAGCGCGGGCGCCAGCTCGCGGATCAGCAGCGAGGTCGCGGCGCGGTTGCGGTTGTGCAGCTCGTCGCCCATCTGCAGGGCCTGCGCGATCATCGCGCGCAGGTCCAGCGGCCCGGTCGCCGTCAGCGCCGTCGCCAGCGCGGGGCCGAGCACCTCGCCCATCCAGCGCAGCCGTGCGATCACCTCGGGGCCGTAGGCGCCGTAGCGCAGCACCTTGCCGAGTCCCTCGTTGAGCGAGCACCAGGCGGTCCCGCCGTACTCGGCGTCGCGCACCTCGAACATCCACATCGACGGGCTGACCACGCCCGCCATCGGGCCCACCGCCGCGTGGTGGTGGCACGGCTCCAGCCGGACGCCTCCCGCGGCCAGCAGCCGCTCGGCCTCCCGCGCGTCGGCGGCCATGCCCTCCAGCAGCGCCGCCCCGATCAGGGCGCCGCGCATCGGCCCCGAGGCCCGCTCCCAGTCGATCGGCGGCCCGGCGTGCAGGAACGTGCCCGCCGGCAGGTCCAGCGCCTCGCGGGCGGGCCGCACCCCGGCCAGCACGGGGCGCGCGGACGTCAGCCGCTCCACCGCCCGGGCGTTGGCGGCGGCCCGGCGCGGGTCGGCCAGCACCCGGGCCAGGTCGGCCTCGGTGCCGGGCAGCGGCGGCCGCCAGTCCACCGCCACGCGCGGTACGGCCTGCGCGTCCAGCGCCTCGCCGAGCACGGCGGCGCCAGCGGTGATCACGCACGGCTCACCGGAGAGCATGGGCAGACTCATCGGACTCCTCGGAGCGTGGAGACCCCCGCCTTCAGGCGCGGGGAGGAGGTCAACGGGCACCCCCGGCCAGGCGGGCGGCGCGGCGGGCCGCGCGGGCGTTGGAGGCGAACACGTCCGCTCCGGCCGCCCGCAGCGCCTCGGCCTGGGCGGTCAGCCCCTGCGGGTCGCCCTCGGAGCCGACCAGGGCGACGACCGCGGCGGTGCCGCGCGCGGCGGCGGCGGCGACCGCGGGGGCCAGCCGCTCCGCGGGGTCGGGATCGGCGCCGTGGCCGAGCACCACGTCGAGCAGGACCACGTCCCCGGGGGGCACCGCGGCCAGGGCCTCCAGGCGGAGCGAGGGGTCGATCATCGGGTGGGCGCGGCCCCGGGTGTAGGCGTCGTCGCCGTAGTCGGTGAACGTCCCGGTCCCGGCGACCAGCTCCGCCTCCGTGCGGAGCGTCCCGCCGGAGTAGATCCCGTGCAGCGCCCGCACGCGCCCGCCGTCCCGCCGTGGCGCGGGCTCCGCCGCACGGGGCGCACCCGCGGCCGGCCAGGCGGGCCACTCGGGGACCTCCGCCCCGAGCGCGCGGAGCGCGGCCTCGGCGGCCGAGGTCAGGTCGCCGGGACCGTCGCCGTCGCCGTCGCCGCCGTCGCCGTCGCCGCCGTCGTCGTCGGGGGAGCGGCCGAGGAACGCGGTCACCACGGGGGTGGCGAGCCCTTCGGCGGCCCGCCGCACGGCCCGCGCCACCCCGGGCGCCGGAGGCTTCGAGACCAGCACGATCAACTCGGTCGCGGGGTCGGCGTCGAGCGCGCCGAGGGCGCGGAGCGCGGACAGCCCGCCGACCTCCGCCGACAGGTCGCGCCCGCCGACGCCGAGCACGTGGCTCACCCCGACGCCCGCCAGGTC
This sequence comes from Planomonospora alba, assembly GCF_039534085.1. Taxonomy (NCBI): domain Bacteria; kingdom Bacillati; phylum Actinomycetota; class Actinomycetes; order Streptosporangiales; family Streptosporangiaceae; genus Planomonospora; species Planomonospora alba. Next base: position 23,065 of record NZ_BAAAUT010000073.1, on the reverse strand, counting down.
CAGCAGGCACGTGACCTGCTGCGCGCCGGTCCCGGAGGCGGCCACCACCCCGACCGGGCCGGGCCGCAGCACGTTGGCGAAGCCGAGCCCGGCCCCGCCGACCACGGCGGTGCCGCAGTCCGGTCCCATGACCAGCACGCCGCGCTCCGCGGCCCGCCGTTTGAGCAGCACCTCCTGCTCGACGGGGACGTTGTCGCTGAAGACCATCACCGACAGGCCGGCCTCGACCGCGTCCATCGCCTCGGCGAACGCGTGCGGTCCCGGGACGGAGACCAGCGCCAGCGTGGCGGTCCCGCCCGCCGCCCGGGCCGCGGCGCGCACGGTGCGCGGCGGCTCCTCCGCCCCGGTGCCGCCCGCCGTCCGCGAGGCGAGGGCCTCCAGCAGCCCGTCGACCTCGGCGGCGGCCCGGTCGGCGGCGGCCCGGTCCGCGGCCCGCAGCGCGACCAGCAGGTCGCCCGGGCCCGCGTCGGGGAGCGTGAAGCCCAGCTCTGCGGCGATGCCGAGGTTGAGCCCGGTGGCCATGGCCACCACCGCGACCTCCACCCCCGGCAGGGCGCCGGCCGCCCGGCTGACCCGCATCAGGCTCACCGAGTCGTGGTACACCCCGGTACGCACCCGCACCAGATCGGTGCCCGGCTGCTCAGCGTCCACCCGCCCCCGCTTTCGCGACCGTCCCGCCGGAGCGGTCGGCCTTCCTGGTCCTGTCCGCGCCGGGTGCCCCGCCCGCGCGCTCGGCGAGAGCGGTGACGGCGGCGAGCCCGACGCGCAGCCCCCACGCCAGATCGGCGCCGGAGGTGTGGCCGAGCCGCAGCAGCCGGGCCAGGGCGGGCTCCAGCGGCTGCCGCCCGGCCAGGCCGCGCAGGACGGCCAGCACCTCGCCGCTGGCCTCGCCCCGGGCCGCGCAGTGCAGCAGGGTCGCCGAGATGGGGGTGGTCCTGTCGCGGGCGTCGAAGGTGACCGCGGCGGCCAGCCAGTCGGCCAGCCAGACCGCCCGCCCCACCCCGGCCGCCGCCCCCAGGTGGCGCAGCGCCACCAGCAGCCCGGCCAGCATGTCGTCGCCGCTCGGGGTGAGCCCGGGACCCAGCCCGACGAGCTGCTCGGCGGCGGTGACGGCGCGCAGCAGGGAGGCATCGGCGCAGCCCTCGGCCAGCACGCGGGCGGCCCCGGCGCCCTCCAGCCCCGGCCGCCGCGGCGAGGCCGCGCACAGGCCGGTCAGCAGGAGCAGCGCACGCGCCAGGCCCGGAGGATCGGCCCGGCCGAGCGGCGGGGCCGGGTCCCACCAGCGGTGGGCCCGCAGGCTGAGCCGCCCGATCTCGATCGAGCCGTCTCCCACGGAGGCGTCGTCGCCCACCGCCGCGCGCGGCACGGGGCCGGTGACGACCATCGCGTTGGGCAGCCGGACGGCCTCCCCGGTGACCACCGCGATCACGTGCGGTTCGAGCTCCGCGCGCACCTCCAGGTAAACCCCGGCGGGGAAGGCCGCCAGCACCCGCGCGGGGCGGCGGGGCGACTCCAGCACCGGGCGCAGGGCCGCACTGGCCGCGCCGGTCGCGTGCGCCCGGACCGGAACCCGGCGGACCCCCGTTCTGCCCTCGGTGCTCACTGGGGCCTCCCCTCCACGAGCCCGACGGTAGAGCGGGGGCGCGATCACTCCGTACGGAGAAAGATGCCAACAGTCCGCGCGAAGATTGGCTCTTCCTGACAGGTGGTCCTATCGGTCACAATCGGCTCGTGACTCCTCCGCTTCCCAGCCGGGAGCGGCTTCCAGCTTCTCCCGGTAAGAGGCGGGCGGCGCCCGAGCCCTGACCGTTTACCGGGGAAACCACACCAAGGAAGTGATCTCCCTGTCGGGTGAACCGGCGATCCGCTCAAGAGGAGAGTGATGGAGCCCCCTGTACGCCTGGCCAGCACCGGCACGATCATCCACGGCGTCTCCGTCGGGGAGGTCCTCGGCGTCTCGACGCTGGCCGGGGCCCGGCTGATCGCGGGAGAGGGCGGACTGGACCGGGTGGTGCAGCGCCTCAACGTGATGGAGGTCCCCGACATCCTCGCCTGGGTCAAACCCCACGAGCTGCTGCTCACCACCGGTTACCCGCTGCGGAACACCCCCCAGTCGCTCGACCGGCTCGTGGCCGACCTGGACGAGCGGGGCCTGGCCGCGCTCGCCATCAAGCTCGGCCGCTACCTGGACGAGCTGCCCGCGGAGATGGCCGGGCAGGCCGACCGGCTGGACTTCCCGCTGATCCTGCTCCCCGAGGACGTCGGCTTCGACGACATCCTCAACCAGGTCCTCACCGACATCCTCAACCGGCAGGCCGCCGTGCTGGCCCGCGCCGAGGAGGCGCACCGGGCGCTGGTGGCGATCGTGCTGGCCGGCGGCGGCCTGCGCGAGGTGACGGCGGAGGTGGCGGGGCTGCTCGACGTGGCCGTGGCCGTGCTCGACGGCGCCGGTCAGGTGCTGGCCTCGGCCGGACCGGCCGAGTACCTCGCCGCGCTGCGCACCGCGCCCGAGGGCCGCCGCACCGTCGTGCCCGTCGTCGCGGGCGGGCACCACCACGGCCGGATCGTCGCGTGCGGTCCCGCGGGCCCGGTGCCCGACGGCGACGTCGGCATCCTGGAACGTGCCGCCACGGTCGCCGCCCTGGTGATCACCCGGCAGGAGGCGGTCAACGCCGTCGAGAGCAAGTACCGGGCCGACTTCCTGCGCGACGTGCTCACCGGCAGGGCGGGCGGCTCCGAGCGGGTCGCCTCGCGGGCCCGGGCCTTCGGCTGGGACCTGCAGCGCCCGGTCACCGTCCTGGTGGCCGAGCTCGACCCCGAGGCGGACGAGCGGGTGGCCCAGGACCGCCTGGTCGCCGGCTGGGTGGCCGCGCTGCGCCGCCACGACCCGCGCGGCGCGGTGGCCGGCTTCTCCCACGAGGTGGTCGCCGTCGTCGACGCGGCCGTCGACACCGGCCGCCTGGCCAGGGACGCGGCCGCCGCCATGGGGGAGGGACCGCCCGCCACCTTCTCCACCGGCGCCAGCCGTACGGCCTGCGGCGCCGAGGCGCTCCCCGACGCGTACTCCCAGGCGCTGAAGGCGGCCAGGGTCGGCCGCCAGCTGCACGGCCCCGGCGCGGTCGCCCACTTCGACCAGCTCGGCGTCTACCGCCTGCTCTCGCTGGTCAGCGACACCGCCGAACTGCACGCCTTCGTCCGCGAGACGCTCGGCCCGCTCGGCTCCGACGACGACCCGGAGAACGCCGACCTGCGCCGGACGCTCCAGGTGCTGCTGGAGACCAACCTCAACGTCGCCGAGACGGCCCGGCGGCTGCACTTCCACTACAACACGCTGCGCTACCGGATCGGCAAGCTGGAGCGGCTGCTGGGCAACTTCACCGAGGACGCCCACCTGCGGCTCAACCTGACGCTGGCGCTGCACGTGCTGCGCATGCGCGGCATCTGACCTCCGGGCGCCCCGGCGGGGCCGGCGCGGGGCCGCCGGGGCCCCGGGCCCGCCGCTCAGCCGGCCGCGGGCGCCGGGTCCGCCGGGGGGATGGGGAAGTTGTGCCGGAAGACGTTGTCCGGGTCGTAGACGGCCTTGATCCTCCGCAGCCGCTCCAGGGTGGGCGGGGGGAACGCCTTGGCCAGCAGCTCCTCGTCGCCGTGGGACTCGAAGCTCAGATAGACCGCGTCCACGCCGAGCTCCTCCCAGGCCCGGTCCGCGCTCCCGCGCCGGGCCTCGTTCACCAGCACGGACAGCGAGAAGTTCTGGGTGCGGTGGGCGTAGGCGGTGGCGTCCGGGGCGGTGTCGTTGACCGCGCCGCCGACCGAGCGGACCTGGATCCAGGTGATGTCGCCGGCCGCGAACATGCCGGCCACCTGTGTCGCGGTGGCGGCGTCGAGGTGGGCGAGCAGGGCCGAGCGGCTGAGCATGGGCGCCTGGCCGCGGTGCGGGTTGCGGTGCGGGGCGACGATCGCGGCGTAGGGGGCGAGCTGCGCCTGCTGCCGCAGCACGGGGGCGAGCTCCAGGAACGGCTCCAGCGCGGTGACGGCGGCCTCGGTGTCGTCACCGGCCCACACGGCGGTGGTCTGCGCCAGGGCGGCGGCGCCCGCCTGCCCCGGGAAGACCGTCAGGAAGGCCGTCAGCTCCCGGGGGCTCCGCTCGACCAGCCGCCCCCACTCCCGCAGGAACGCCGCGGTGCCGGAGGCGTCGTGCACGAAGACGGCGAAGACCACGTCGCCCACCTCGGCGGCCTCGATGTCGAGTGAGGTGACGATCCCCATGTTGCCGCCCGCGCCGCGCAGCGCCCACAGCAGGTCGGGGTGGTGCCCGGCGTCGGCGCGCACGATCCGGCCGTCGGCCAGGACGACCTCGGCGCCCACCACGTGGTCGAGCGTCAGCCCGTAGGAGCGGCCCAGGAAGCCCTGCCCGCCGGCGGTCGCCAGGCCGCCGACGCCCACGTCGCCGTAGTCGCCGGAGCTGACGGCCAGGCCGTACGGGGCCAGCGCCCGGGCGACCTCGCCCCAGCGCGCGCCGGCGCCGACGCGCACCAGCCGCCGCTCGCGGTCGATCACCTCGACGCCGTCGAGGGCGCCGACGTCGATCACGATGCCGCCGTCGTTGGTGGAGCGCCCGCTGATGCCGTGCCCGCCGCTGCGCACCGCCAGCGGTACGGCCTGCGCGCGGGCGACGGCGAGCGCCTCGGCCACCTGCTCCGGCGTGGACGGGCGCAGGACCAGGCCGGGGGAGCCGGTCCACACGTAGGTGGAGCGCACGTCCTCGTAGCCGCGGTCGCCGGGCTCGACCGCGCGGGCGGCCAGCGACGCGGGCAGCGCGTCGTAGTCGATGCCCGGGCGGCGCAGCGCGAGCGCGCGGGCCGGCCGCAGCCGACCGGCGGCGGTGCCGGCGGCGGCGAGCGTGGCGGGCACGGCCTCCCGCAGGGCCGGGGCGACCTCCTCGGCGAAGGTCTCCAGCACCACGGGGTCGTCGGAGCCGAGGATGAACGTGCCGACGCCGTCCTCCAGGGCGAAGGGGAGCAGCCGCTCCACCCACACCCCGGGCGGGCCCTGCAGCAGGCCGTCCCCGGAGGAGCCGAAGCCGCCCATGAGGTTGAGCAGGCGGCGGATCTCCCGCGGGTCGCGGCCCGCCTCCGCCGCCGCCTCGTCGATGATCTTGTTGCCCGCGGCGAGGTCCTCCGGCCGGAGGTAGCCGAGGCTGGGCAGCCAGCCGTCGGCCTTCGTGCCGACCAGGCGGAGCATCCTCGGCTTGTAGGCACCCAGCCAGATCGGCACCTCGTGCGCGGGCGCGGGGCCGCGCTCGGCCCCGTCGACGCGGTGGTGGGCGCCGTCCACCCGGAGCGCTCCGCGCTCGCCGACGTCCCAGACGCCGCGGATGACGTCGATGGCCTCGCTGAGGGCCTGCACGCTCTGCCCGGGGCTCAGCCGCCCGCCGCCCATCGCCTCGATCGCGTCCCAGAAGCCGCCCGCGCCCAGGCCGAGCTCGATCCGCCCGCCGGAGAGCAGGTCCAGGCTGGCCACCGAGCGGGCCAGCACGGCCGGGGGCCGCAGCGGCAGGTTCAGCACGTTGCCCGACAGGTGGACGCGCTCGGTCCGCGCGGCCACCCAGCTCAGCAGCGTCCAGGTGTCCAGGAAACCGGCCTGGTACGGATGGTCCTGGAAGGTGACGAGGTCCAGGCCGGCCTGCTCGCTCAGGCGGGCGAGGTCGACCACCGCCTCGGGACGGCGGTTCTGCGGCGTGATGAACGCGCCGAACCTCAGGTCGTGGCCGTAGTCGGGCATGTGCTCCTCCGGAGCCGCGGGCGGGGTGGCGAGGGGGCAGGTGGTTAAAGCTTCAACCACCGGCCGCCGTGTTCCATGCCCGGGACCGTGGACTGTGGACTGTGGACCGGGGGCCGGGGGCCGGGGGCCGGGGGCCGGGGACGGTGAGCCGGGGGGCCGGGGCGTGCGCGGGGGATCCCCGGGAGGCCGCGGGGATCCGGGAGCAGGGGGGAGCGGAGCGCCGCGCCGCCCGCGGGCCCGTCCGGGCGGCCGGCCCTAAGCTGTGGCTGTGAACGAGACCTTTGAGCTGGAAACCGACTACATCCCCCTGTGCGACCTGCTGAAGTACTGCGCCGTGACCGACACCGGAGGCCAGGCCAAGTACCTCGTCTCCACCGGGAACGTGATGGTCGACGGCGAGGTCGAGACGCGCAAGACCTGCAAGATCCGCGCGGGTCAGGTCGTCACCGGCGACGGCTTCGAGATCCGCGTCGTCGCCCCCGGCGGCCGCTGACCGTCCCGGGCGGGCCGCGCCGTCCGGGACGCTTCACCGGGGGCCGGTTCCGGCGGTGCGCGAGAGGTCTCCTGGCCGCCGGACCGGTTTTGGCAGATCATGCCGGTGTACGGCCGTGCACGCGGGCCTAGCGTGCCCGCAACGGCAGTGAGGATCCGCCGGAAGGAGTGCCCGCGGGGCGGCCACCGACCGACGGCCCGGGAAAGGTGGGCTTGATGGTTGCAGGTTGGACGAAGCACGGGGACGGCAGGACGCCTGCTCCGGGCGAGGTCGTCAGGCCGGACGAGCGGCTGTCCTGGCCGCGCATGGTCGGGTTCGGGGCGCAGCACGTCATCGCGATGTTCGGCGCGACGTTCGTCTTCCCGCTGGTCATGGGCCTGGACCCGAACGTCGCGATCATGTTCTCCGGCGTCGCCACGATCCTGTTCCTGCTCATCGTGCAGGGCAAGGTGCCCAGCTACCTCGGCACCAGCGCCTCGTTCGTGGGCGGCGTGCTGGCGATCAGGGCGCTGTTCGGCGGTGACACGCCCGCGGCCGACGCGATCGTCACCGGCGCGATCCTCGTCGCCGGCCTGGTGCTCGCCCTCGTCGGCGTGGCCATGCACGTCCTGGGCGTGCACGTCATCAACCGCGTCTTCCCGCCCGTGGTCACCGGCGCGGTGGTCATGCTGATCGGCTTCGGCCTGGCCTACGTGGTCGCCGACGTCTACTGGCCGCAGGACCAGTGGATCGCGCTGATCACGATGACGGTCACCTTCCTGATCATCGTGCTCTTCAAGGGCTTCGTCGGCCGGATCGGGATCCTGCTCGGCCTGGTGATCGGCTTCGTGCTCTCCTGGGCGGCCGACCGGGTCTTCGGCGACATCACCGCCTACAACGCGGGCGCCGGCCGGGTCGACACGCATCCCCGGGTCAGCTTCGACGCGGTCGCGAGCGCCGACTGGATCGGCCTGCCGGACATGCACCTGCCCGACTTCAAGGTCTCCGCCGTCATCCTGGTGCTCCCCGCGGTCATCGCCCTGGTCGCCGAGAACGTCGGCCACGTCAAGGCCGTCGGCGAGATGACCGGCACCGACGTCAACCCCTACATGGGGCGGGCGATCATCGGCGACGGCGTCGGCACCATGGTCACCAGCGCGTTCGGCGGCTCCCCGACCACCACCTACGCCGAGAACATCGGCGTCATGGCCGCCACCCGCGTCTACTCCACGGCCGCCTACTACATCGCGGCGGTCATCGCGATCCTGTTCGGCCTCTGCCCGAAGTTCGGCGCGCTGGTGGCGGCGACCCCCGGCGGCGTGCTCGGCGGCATCACCGTCATCCTCTACGGCATGATCGGCCTGCTCGGCGCGAAGATCTGGATCGAGAACCGGGTGGACTTCGCCGACCCGGTCAACATGGTCCCCGTGGGGGCGGGCGTCATCCTCGCCATCGGCCCGGTCAAGCAGACGATCAGCTCCGACTTCGTCCTGGAGGGCATCGCGCTCGGCACCATCGTGGTGCTCGGCGGCCACCACCTGCTGCGGGCCGTCGCCCGACGCGGCGGAGGAACCCCCGCGGCGGAGACCGCGGGTGTCCCGGATCCGGGCGGCCCGGCCGCGGGCCCGCCCGGGACCGCGCGGGACGCGCAGACCCCGGCGGGGGAGAAGGACGGGCCGGGCCGCGGAGCCGCCGGGTGAAGCCGGCCCCCTTCGACTACCACGCCCCCCGCGCCCTCGGCGAGGCGCTCGACGTGCTCGCCGAGGCCGGCGAGCACGGCAAGGTGCTCGCCGGCGGCCAGAGCCTGATCCCGCTGATGAACATGCGGCTGGCCTCCCCCGCCCTCCTCGTCGACGTCAACCGGATCGGCGGCCTGGACGGGATCGAGGCCGGACCGGACGGGGTCCGGGTCGGGGCGCTGGCCCGGCACGCGCACCTGGAGCGCTCCGGCGCGGCCGCCGCCGTCCAGCCGCTGCTGCGCCGGGCGCTGCGGCTGGTCGCCCACCCGGTGATCCGCAACCGCGGCACCGTGGTGGGCAGCCTGGTCCACGCCGATCCGGCCGCCGAGCTGCCCGCCGTACTGGCGCTGCTCGGCGGCTCGGTACGGCTCGCACGGCGCGGGGGCACGCGCGAGGTGGCGGCCGGGGAGTTCTTCACCGGCCCGCTGGAGTCGGCGCTGCTCCCCGGCGAGCTGGCCGTCTCCGCGTTCTTCCCCGCCCGGCCGGCGCGCACGGGCACGGCCTTCTGCGAGGTGTCGCGCCGGCACGGCGACTACGCCCTGGCCGGGGTCGCGGCCCTGGTCCGGCTGGACGGCGACCTGTGCGTGGCCGAGGCGAGGGCGGCGTGCGTGGGCGCCGGGCCCGTCCCGCTGGTCGTCGACGTCACCGCGGCCTGCGGGGCGCGCGCGCCGCGGGCCGCCGACTGGGCCGCGGCGGCGCGGGCCGTACGGGAGCGGGCCGAGCCGGAGACCGACATCCACGCGACCGCCGACTACCGGCGGCACCTGACCGGGGTCCTGGCCGAGCGGGCGCTCCGGGACGCCGCGCAGGACGCGCTGAGGGAGGCGGCCGGTGGCTGAGACCGCGCACGAGATCACGCTGACCGTCAACGGCGTCCCGCGGCGGGCCCGGGTCCCGGCGCGGCGGCTGCTGTCGGACTGCCTCCGGCACGACCTGGGCCTGACCGGCACGCACGTCGGCTGCGAGCACGGCGTCTGCGGCTGCTGCACGGTCCTGCTGGACGGCGAGCCGGTCCGCTCCTGCCTGACCTTCGCCGTCACCGTCGACGGGCGCGAGGTCACCACCGTCGAGGGGCTCGCGGACGGCGACCGCCTGTCACCGGTGCAGCGGGCCTTCGCCGAGTGCCACGGCCTGCAGTGCGGATTCTGCACCCCCGGGTTCCTGTGCACGGTGACCGCGCTGCTGCGGGAGAACCCGGCGCCGACCCGCGAGGAGGTCCTGGAGGGGGTCTCGGGCAACCTGTGCCGGTGCACCGGCTACCAGAACATCGTCAGGGCCGTGCACCGCGCGGCGGAGATCATGGCGGAGGAGCGGGGGACGGACGGGGGCGCCGCGCGATGACCACGAAACTGTTCGGAGAGCCCGTCCGGCGGCGGGAGGACCCGCGCCTGCTCACCGGGCGGGGCCGCTACCTGGACGACCTCGGCTCCGGCGCGCTGGCCGCCGCCTTCGTCCGCTCCCCGCACGCGCACGCCGTCATCCGCGACATCGACCTGACGGACGCCCTCGACGTGGACGGGCTGGTGGCGGTCTACACCTGGGAGGACCTGCCGGAACGGCTCGCCGGGCCGCTCCCGCTGCTCATCCCGCACCCCGCGCTCACCCACGGCCGCACCGCCCTCCCGCTGGCCCGCGACCGGGTCCGGCACGTCGGCGAGCCCGTCGCCATGGTCGTCGCCCGCGACTGCTACCTCGCCGAGGACGCCTGCGCGCTCATCCGCGTCGACTACGACCTCCTGCCTCCCGTGGTCGGCCCGGAGGCGGCGGCACGCGCCGAGCACCTCGTCCACGACGACGTGCCGGGCAACGTCGGCGCGCACCTGGTGCAGTCGGTGCCCGCGGCCGACGGGCGCGCGGCGGCGGAGGTGATCGAGGCGGCGCCGCACCGGCTGGAGTTCCGCCTCGACGTCGAGCGCAGCGCGTCCATGCCGCTGGAGGGGCGCGGCGTGTACGCCCGCTGGGACGCCGACGACGCCTCGCTGCGGGTCTACTCCAGCACCCAGACCTCCACCAGCGTGCGCATGGCCCTGGCCGCCAAGCTGGACCTGCCGCTGCCCAAGGTCGAGGTCGTCGCCCCCGACGTGGGCGGCGGGTTCGGCGTGAAGATCATGCACCCGTGGCCGGAGGAGGTGCTCGTCCCCTGGGCGGCCATGCGGCTCGGCCGGGAGGTCAAGTGGACCGAGGACCGGCGCGAGCACTTCACCGCCTCCGCGCACGAGCGGGCGCAGGTGCAGTACGTCCGCGCCGGCTTCGACGACGACGGCCGCGTCCTCGGCCTGGACGTGACGATCCTGCACGACCACGGGGCCTACACCCCGTACGGGATCATCGTGCCGATCATCACCTCGACCCAGCTGCCGGGGCCGTACAAGCTGGGGGCCTACCGGGTGGAGTTCTCCTCGCTCTACACCACCACCGTGCAGGTCACGCCGTACCGGGGGGCGGGCCGCCCGCAGGCCGTCTTCTGCATGGAGCGGACGATGGACCGCATCGCCGCCCACCTCGGCCTCGACCGTACGGCGGTGCGCGCCGCCAACCTCATCCAGCCCGACGAGTTCCCCTACGACCAGGGGCTGACCTTCCAGGACGGCCGGCCGCTGATCTACGACAGCGGCGACTACCCCGAGTCGCTGCGCATGCTCAAGGAGCTGATCGGCTGGGACTCCTTCCCCGAGGAGAAGGCGCGGGCCGCGGCCGAGGGCAGGCGGCTGGGGATCGGCATCGGCTGCTACGTGGAGGGCACCGGCGTCGGCCCGTACGAGGGCGGCCACGTGCAGATCACCTCCGACGGGCGGGTGCACGTCTCCACCGGGCTGACCTCGCAGGGCCAGGGGCATGAGACGGTCTTCGCGCAGATCGCCGCGGGCGAGCTGGGCGTGCCGCTGGAGCGGGTCTCGGTCGTCACCGGCGACACCCGCCGCTTCGGCTACGCGGTCGGCACCTTCGCCTCCCGGGCTGCGGTGATGAGCGGCAACGCGATCGCGCTGGCCTGCCGGAGGGTCCGCGCCAAGGCGCTGCGGATCGCCGCCGACGCGCTGGAGGCCGACCCGGCCGACCTGGAGATCACCGACGGGGTGGTGCACGTGGCCGGCGTGCCGGACGCCTGCGTCCCGCTGTCCACGGTGGCGGTGCTGGCCAACCCGCTCCGCTACGCCTTCGACGCCGAGGCATCCCGCGCCACGCAGTTCGCGGGCGCGTCACCGCCGGACCGGCCGCCGGTCGCCGAGGGGGAGGAGCCGGGCCTGGAGGGGCGCGACTACTACTCGCCGATCCGCTCGACCTTCGCCTCCGGCATGCACGCGGCCGTCGTGGAGACCGACCCGCTGACCGCGGAGATCCGCATCCTGCGCTACGCGGTGGTCCACGACTGCGGCAACCTCGTCAACCCGATGATCGTCGAGGGGCAGATCCACGGCGGGGTCGCCCAGGGCGTCGGCGGCGCGCTGTACGAGCGGATGGCCTACGACGAGCACGGCCAGCTGCTCAACGCCTCGTTCATGGACTTCCTGATGCCGTACGCCACGGAGGTGCCGCGCGTGGAGACCGCGCACCTGCAGACGCCGTCCCCGCTCAACCCGCTCGGCGTCAAGGGGGCGGGCGAGGCCGGGGTCATCCCGGTCTCGGCGGTGATCGCCTCGGCGGTCGAGGACGCCGAGGGCGTCCCCGTCATGAAGATGCCGATCTCCCCGTCGGACCTGTTCGACCTGCGCCGCGCCACGTCCTGACCCGCCCGCCGCGGGGCGGGGCCCGTCCCGGCGGGGCCGGGCGGGCGCCGCGCACGGGGCCTCGCGCGTGGGGCGGGGTGCCGCGCGCGGCGGGGGCTCCGCCGGAGACCGGCGGGCCTGCGGCGGAGCCCTGCGGCGCGTCCTAGCCGAAGTCCACGTCGCTGCACATGTAGTAGGCCTGGTCCATGTGCGAGGCCTGCCAGATCGTGAAGACGACGTGGCGCCCGGTGCGGCCGGGGGCGCTGACGTCGATCGAGATGTTCTGGCTGGGGGCGTAGCGGCCGGTCTGCCGGACCAGCTCCAGGTTGCTCCAGCGCAGCGGCTGGGTGGTGGGGTCGTAGCCCTGGCGGGTGACGTAGACGCGGAAGTAGTCCGCGCCGTGGCTGGCCTGGTCGTAGAGCTTCACCGTGAAGTCGCGCCCGATCCGGGTGGTCTTCCACGGTCCCACGGCGTCCAGCGACCGGTAGCGGCCGCCCTCGGTCAGGCCGCCGCTGCACAGCTGCCCGTCCGGGACCGCCGCCTGGTGGTTGCCGCCGACGCCGTTGCGGTACAGCCCGTTCCAGTTCCACATGGCGTTCGGGTTGTCCCGCCAGGCCTGCCAGCACATCGGGTCCTGCTGCTGCATGCCGGGGTTGAGGTGGTCGCTGCCCCAGCGCTGCCAGCAGCCGTAGTTGCGGGAGGCCGGGTCGACGACCGACCCGTGGGCGGAGGCGCTCTCGGCCCACGGGACCAGGGCGAGCGCGGCGGCGGACAGCAGGGCCAGGCCGCGCAGGGCCCGGCGGGGGGTGCGGGGATGATCTTGATGCTGCATGCGGGTCTCCGTCTTCCGGGTGGGGGGATGTCCGGGTAGTGGGAGCGCTCCCATGACCGCGATGGTACCTGACGAAATGCAGTTGCAACACCTGACAGCTTGAAGTTGAAACTTTCATCGGGCATAGGGGTCCGCACACGGACACGCCTCCCTCACCGGGGAGCGGGTGTCCGGACGGGGCGTGCGACCCCGCTCGGAGGATCCGTTCCGGCCGTGCGCCCCGCCGTCAGGGCCGCGCCGACCGGGTGTCAGAGGCGCGCCGACCGCCGGGTCCGGCGGGGGACCCGGTCCGGCGGGCGGATCCGGTCCGGCGCGGGCCGGGCGGATCCGGCTGCGGCTACGCCGCCGGCTCCTGCGGGGAGGCGGCCTCACTCGCGGCGGGCAGGTCGCGCATCCGGCGCAGCGGGGAGAGCAGCAGCGGCACCGCGGACAGCAGCCCGAGCACCACGCTGATCCAGACGGTGGCCCGGACGCCGAGGAGCTCGCCCAGCACGCCTCCGGCGAGGCCCCCGAGCGGCAGGACGCCCCACACGGTGAACCGGATGGTCGCGTTCATCCTGCCGAGCAGGTGCTCGGGGGTGATGCCCTGGCGGAAGCTGACCTGGGTGACGTTGTAGACCACCACGCCGACCGAGTTCATGAACATGCCCACCGCGAACAGGGCGGTCTTCCAGCCGGGCTCGGTGAGCGGCACCAGCAGCATGAACGGGTAGAACACCAGGGGCGAGAGCCAGACGGCCCGGGCCGAGCCGACCCGGCGGCTCAGCGGTCCCACGACCGCCGCACCGGCCAGGCCTCCGGCCGCCGCCGCCGAGAACAGCAGGCCGACGCTCCCCGGCGAGAGGCCGACCACCCGGACCAGGAAGATCATCTCGACGGCGCCGAAGAGGCCGTGGGTGAAGTTCGCGACGGCGGTGGCCGCGGTGATCATCCGCAGGATCGGGTGGGAGGCCACGTACCGGAGACCCTCGCCGATCTCCTCGGCCAGGCCCCGCCGCCCGGAGCGCTCCGGGACCCGCTCGACGGCGTCGATCCGCCGCAGCAGCAGCGCCGAGACCAGGAAGCTGACCGCGTCGGCCAGCACCGCGACCGGCGCGGTCAACGCCTGGATCAGCCAGCCGCCCGCGCCCGGACCGGCCACGCCCGACGCCGAGCGCACGATCTCCAGCTTGGCGTTGCCGTCCACCAGCCGGTCGCGCTCGATCAGGCTCGGCAGGTAGCTCTGGTAGGCGATGTCGAAGAAGACCGTGGCCAGGCCGGTGCCGAGCGCCACGCCGTACAGCTGGGGCAGGGTCAGCACGCCCAGCCACCAGGCGATCGGGACCGATCCCAGCAGCACGGCCCGCACCACGTCGGCGGCGACCAGGATGCGGCGGCGCGGCATCCGGTCCACCCAGACGCCGGCGGGCAGGCCCACCAGCAGGAACGCCGCCGTCTCCGCCGCCACCAGCAGGCCGGTCTCGAACGCGCTCGCGTCGAGCGCGAGCACCGCGACGAGGGGCAGCGCGAGCATGCTGATCTGGGTGCCGACCTGGCTGATGACGTCGGCGCCGAACAGGAGGGTGAAGTTCCGGTGCCGGAACAGACTGGGGGAGGCCATCCCGGCATCGTGGCCGACTCAGGGGAGGGGGGCAACCGCGTTCCGCGCCCGGCGGCGCGCACCGCGCGTCCTCGCTCCGCGGCCGGTCTCCGGCCGCGTTGGCGGTGAGGCGGGCGTCCGGCCGTCCGCGGCCCGGCGGGGCGGCGTGGGCCGCCCCGCCGGAACGGGTGGTCAGGACGCCGCGGCGGTCAGCCGCCTGCGGAAGACCCAGTAGGTCCAGCCCTGGTAGGCCAGGACGAACGGGAGCACGAGCAGGCCGATCCAGGTGAGAGTCGTCAGCGTGTAGGGCCCCGAGGCGGCCTCGGCGACGGTGAGCCCGGGCAGCGGGGCGGGCCACAGGGCGGTGAACAGGGCGGCGACGGTCAGCGCGATGGCCGAGGCGGTGGCGGTGAAGGCCCACCCGTCCCGGCCCCGCCAGGTCAGCGCCACCCCGGCGGCCAGCGCGGACATCGCGGCCAGCGCGCACGCCCACAGCAGGGGCGCCGCGCCCCCGGCGGCGGCCGCGGCCGCCGCCGGGATGCCGGACAGCGCCACGGCGCCGAGGGGCAGCGCCACCGCGGAGGCGGCCAGCGCCGCGCGGCGGGCGCGGGTGCGGACCGGGCCGGAGGTCTTCAGGGCGAGGAAGACCGCGCCGTGCAGCAGGCACAGCACGAGCGAGAACGCGCCGCCGACCAGCGCGGCGGCCGCGCCGTCATGGAGCAGGGCGGCGAAGACGGCACCCCACAGGAAGGCGGGGAGCGCGCTGCCGGCGGCGATGCCCAGATCGCACCAGGCCCGGTCGGAGGAGTGCCGGACCTTGCCCCGCCACTCCAGCCCGACGCCGCGGATGATCAGCCCGGTCAGGACCAGCACGACCGGCAGGTAGAACTCGCTGAGCAGCCCCGCGTACCAGGCGGGGAAGGCGGCGAACATGGCGCCCACCGCGCTGATCAGCCAGACCTCGTTGCCGTCCCAGACGGGGCCGATGGTGGCGAGGGCCTGCTTGCGCTCCGGCTCGCCGCGGGAGACCAGCGGGGTCAGCATGCCGACGCCGAAGTCGAAGCCCTCCAGGACGAAGAACCCCGTCCAGAGGAAGGCGATGATCGAGAACCAGAGGGTGGTGAGTTCCACGGAGACTCCCTCAGTACATCAGGGTCGGCTGGAGGCGGGCGGCTGTGCCCCCGTCGCCCCCGTCGCGTCGGCCGCCCCGGCCGTCCCGGCCGCCGTCCGCGGCGGGGGCGGCCGGTTCGGGGCCCTCCTTGACGTGGCGCACGAGCAGCACGGCCTCCGCCACCGCGAGCAGGCCGTACAGGAGCGTGAAGACGGCCAGTGACACGGCCACCTCGGCCAGGCTGACGCCGGGGGAGACGCTCGCCGCGGTGAGCAGCTCGCCCTGGACCGTCCAGGGCTGGCGGCCGATCTCGCTCAGCAGCCAGCCGGCGATGACCGCCAGGACCGGCAGCGGCAGCGCCAGCAGGAAGGCGCGGGCGAGCCAGGACGGGAGCTCGCGCTGCGGCCCGCCGGCGCGGCGCCCCCGGCGCCGGCGGGTCAGCCAGAGGGCGAGGACGGACAGCCCGGTGGTGGCCAGCCCGAAGACGATCATCACGCGGAAGGAGAGGTAGACCACGGGCACGTTCGGCCGGTAGTCGCCGGGGCCGAACCGCTCCTCGAAGCGCTTCTGGATGTCCTCGGTGCCCTGCACGACGGCGTCCGGGTCGTTCGTCGCCAGGAGGCTGAGCAGCATCGGGATCTCGACGCCCGGCACGGGGGAGAAGCCGGCCCCGGCGGTGTCGTGCTCCAGCCCCTCGGCGGCGGCCAGCTTCATGGGCTGCTGCTCGTACAGGAGCTTGCCGGACAGGTCTCCGGTGCCCGCGACGACCGCGCCCGCGACCGCCGTCATGACCAGGGCGGCCCGCATCGGCGTGTGCCACATGCTCCCCGCGCCGCGCCGCACCGGAACCGTGCGGTCCGGGTCGCGGCGCCGCTCCTTCAGGATGTGGTGGCCGCAGACGGCCAGCACGAACCCGCCCGCGACCACGAACGACGCGGCCACCACGTGCGGCACCTGGGCGAGCGCGGTGGAGTTGGTGAGCACGGCCCACAGGTCGGTCATCCGGGCCCTGCCGTCCACCACCTCGTAGCCGACCGGGTGCTTCATCCAGGCGTTGGCGGCGAGGATGAAGTAGGCCGACAGGTTGGACCCGATGACCGCGGCCCAGATGGAGGCCAGGTGGACGCGCTTGGGCAGCCGGTCCCAGCCGAAGATCCACAGTCCGAGGAAGGTGGACTCCAGGAAGAAGGCGATCAGGGCCTCCAGGGCCAGTGGAGCGCCGAAGACGTCGCCGACGAAGACGGAGTACTCGCTCCAGTTCATGCCGAACTGGAACTCCTGCACGATGCCGGTGACCACGCCCATCGCGAAGTTGATCAGGAAGAGCTTCCCGAAGAACTTCGTCAGCCGCAGGTACTGCTCCTTGCCGGTGCGGTGCCAGGCGGTCTGCAGTCCGGCCACGAAGACGCCCAGCCCGATGGTGAGCGGTACGAACAGAAAGTGGTACACGGTGGTGATCCCGAACTGCCACCGCGCGAGATCCAGTGCCTCCACGCCTCTCCCCCCGGAACCTTTCGCTCTACAAGTCGTAGTGCTACCTAAAGTAGTACTACGACTTGTAGAGCAATGGGCGGGGTGGGCGCCGCGAGCTCCTGCGATCTTCGTCACACGGTCCGGCCGGGACCGCACTTCCCGGCCGGGCCTGACCGCTCCCTCCGGCTCGCGGCGCCGGCTCCCCCCGATCCCCCTTGTGACGCGCCGGCGGCTCTCTCCTTCCGCCCCGGTGCGGGGGTGCGCGCCCCCGGCACCGGAGAGGGGCCGCGGCTCGGCCGGACCCCTCGGCGCACGGCTCCATCCTGGACCGGCGGATGCGGCCCGGGCGTCCGCCGCCGGGGTGATCGCGGGTACGCCGGGAGGCGGAGGCGGCCGTACCCCCTGCAAGCGCCCGTAAGGCGGGTGTAAGCGGAGTGACGGGGGGCTGCAAGCGCCCGGGCGTACCAATGACCCGACAGAGCCCAGGGGGGATCCGGCAGGGAGCCGGTCCGAGAGGGCCACAGGGAGGGACCACCATGAAGCGAGTGACCACCGGCCTGCTGACCGCCGCCGCCGCCACCGCCGCCTTCGCGTTCGCCGTGCCGACCGCCGCCCAGGCCGCCACGCCCGCGACCGCGTCGGCCGGCTACGACGACTACTGGGGCGCCTACTACTCCGGCAACCACAAGGCCAAGGCATCCGGGCGGATCGACGTCGACTGGAACCGCCGCCAGACCTCCAACGAGGTGTACGTCGGGGGCCGGGTGTACGACCTCGACCACCGCACCTACCGGCAGGGCGGCAAGTGCGCCTACATCCAGGTCCAGGCGCACGGCTTCGGCGACCACCGCGGCCACTGGGCCGAGCGGGAGTCCTACCGGCACTGCGGCGCCGGCGGCAGCAAGCGGTTCCACTTCTCCGCCGAGGACGTCGACGCCGTCCGGGTGAAGGTCTGCCAGATCGGCCTGCGGAGCGCGCACCCGACCCGGTGCGGTGACTGGGAGTACCTGTACGCCGCCGAGAGCGAGTGATCGCGAAATCTCTGGAGAAACGCCCGGATCCCCGGTGGGACCGGGCGTTTCCGCTGTTCACGGGGTTGCGGTGTAAATATCAATACGGATGGCTATAAATGGACACGGAAGGGCCGCAGTTACGTTCCGTTACCAGCGGTCCCCGGCCTCGGGGGAGCCGGCGGGAGCCGGCGCAAGGGGCGGGGGCCGAAGGGGAGATGATGATGAAGCGACTGACCACCGGTCTGCTGACCGTGGCCGCCACCGCCACCGCGTTCGCGCTCGCCGGCCCGGCGCCGGCGCAGGCATCCGCGCCCGCCGCCGCGCCCGCCGCGGAGAAGCCGGCCCGCGCGGAGTCCTGGGGACCCTACTACTCCAGCAACCGCCGGGCGTACGCCAGGGGCACCGTGGACTACCGGAGCGGCGGCAACTACCTGGTGACCTCCGGCGGGATCCGGGTGCGGGGCTGGCTCTACGACCGCGACTACCGCACCTCCGGCGAGGGCGGCATGTGCGCCTACGCGCAGATCCAGGGCTACCGCTCGGGCGGCTACGGCGGCGGCAGCGGCTGGGACCGGGGCCGGACCTACCGGCACTGCGGCACGAACAACTACCGCACGATCGACTACTCCAGCGACTACGCCAGCCAGGCCCGGATCAGGGTCTGCCAGGTCCGCCAGTACGGCGGCTCCCCGGTCTACTGCAGCGGCTGGCGCTACATGCGTGACGACTCCTACGGCGGCTACGGCTACCAGGACCGGCCCGGCTACGAGGAGGACCGGCCGGGTTACGCGCCCAGCCTCTCGAGCTACACGCCGGCCCAGCCGAAGAGCTCCGAGAACATCGACGACCCGAACCTGATCGACGAGGGCGTCGACAGCGCGCAGGGGCAGGACCACGGCCAGCTGCCGAGCGACTCCGACCAGCCGGCCTCCGGCCAGCTGCCGAGCAACTCCGACCAGCCGGCCTCCAGCCAGCTGCCGGGTGACACCGCGAACCTGCCGAGCTCCGGCTACCTGCCGAGCAGCATGCAGAACCAGGGCGGCGCGCAGGACCCGAACCTCGTCGACGACGAGTCCGGCCAGGAGGGTGCCGAGAACGCGCCGACGCAGGAGCACATGCCCGCCCAGATCCCCGCGCAGAGCGGCCAGGCCCCGGCTCAGACGGGCCAGGCTCCCGAGTACGCGCCCGGCGTCAACGCCGGTGAGCGTCCCGCGGGCGACTGACCGCGCACGGTGAGAAGGACGGCCCGTCCCGGCGAGGGGGCGGGCCGTCCCGCGTGCCGGGGAGTCCCGCGCCGCGCCGGACGAGGGGTGGGGCCTGCACCACCGTGGTTCGGGGGGCGGACAGGGGTACATGATCTACGTCGCCGGGAGATCCTGTTCTGGGAGGCCCGCCCGGTGACCCCCGGAGAGCGAAGGAGAGCCATGACCGATGTGACGACCGCCGGCGCGCAGGCGCGGGCCAGGGGGAGCGACTACGCCGTCCTGGCCCGCCGGATCGCCGACGCAGGCCTGCTGGAGCGGCGCCCCGGCTACTACACCGTGCGGATCGGCCTGGTCGGCGCCCTCCTCGTGGCGGGCTGGACCGCGTTCTTCCTGGTCGGGGACTCGTGGTACCAGCTCCTCGTCGCGGTCCTCCTCGCGGTGGCGTTCGCCCAGGCGGCCCTCCTCGCCCACGACGTGGCCCACCGGCAGGTCTTCCGCTCCCGGCGCTCCAGCGAGATCGCCGGCCTGGTGGCGGGCAACCTCGTCATCGGCATGAGCTACGGCTGGTGGATGGACAAGCACACCCGCCACCACGCCAATCCCAACCACGAGGAGCGCGATCCCGACGTCTCCCCGGAGATCCTGATCTGGTCGGAGCGGCAGGCGCGGGCCAGCCGGGGCGTCGCCCGGTTCATCGGCCGCTGGGAGGCGTTCCTGTTCTTCCCGCTGCTGACCCTGGAGGGGCTGAACCTGCACGTGGCGAGCGTGCGGGCGCTGCGCCGCCCGTCGCTGCGGAACCGCCGGACCGAGGGGCTGCTCCTGGCCGTGCACGCCGCCGCCTACCTCGGCGCGGTGTTCGCGGTGCTGCCGGCGGGCAAGGCCCTGGCCTTCCTGGCCCTGCACCAGGCGGTCTTCGGCGTCTACCTGGGGTGCACGTTCGCGCCCAACCACAAGGGCATGCCCACGCTGACCGGCGAGCAGGAACTGGACTTCCTCCGCCGCCAGGTCCTGACCTCGCGGAACGTGCGCGGCGGCCTGCTGCTCGACGCCGTCCTGGGCGGGCTCAACCACCAGATCGAACACCACCTGTTCCCCAGCATGCCGACCCCCAACCTGCGCCGGGCCCGGCCGATCGTCCGGGCGTACTGCGCCGAGCTGGGCGTCCCCTACCTGGAGTCCGGGCTGCTGAGCTCGTACGGCCAGGCGCTGCGGCACATGCACGCGGTGGGCGCGCCGCTGCGCGCGCGGCGCCGCGCCGCCGGGCCGGACGCCCCGGCCCCCTCCGGCGCCTCGGCGGACTGACAACCCCCGGCCGCGGCGGCGGGCAGAAGTTGCTGTTACCCCGCGCGGCCGGGAGTCCCTAGGGTGCTGAGCGTGAAGGTCGCAGGCAGCGCCGTGCTCGGCGCCGACAGAGATCTCGTGTGGTCCGCGCTCCAGGACCCGGCCGTGCTCGTGCGCACGATCCCGGGCTGCGAGCGGCTGGAGGAGACGGGACCGGACACCTACCGGATGACGGTCGCGGCCGGGGTGGCCTCGATCAAGGGCGTGTACAGGGGAGAGGTCGCCCTGTGCGAGCCCGACGCGCCCCGGCGCTTCGTGCTGCGGGCCCGGGGCCAGGGCGCGCCCGGCACGGTGGAGGCCACCGTGGAGGTACGGCTCAGCGAGGCCGACGGCGGCACCCGGATCGACTACGACGCCGAGGCCGTGGTCGGCGGCATGATCGGCGGCGTCGGCCAGCGCATGCTCGGCACCGTGGCGCGCAGGACCGCGGGCGAGTTCTTCTCCGCCGTCGAGCGCCACCTGCTCTCCGGCGTCTCCGCCCCCGGCGGGGCCCCCGCCGGGGTCGCGGCGGCGCAGGCGGCACCCGCCGGAGAGACCGCGGAGGAGGGCGCGGGGGAGGCCGCCCCGGCGCCCGCGGAGACGACGCCGGCCGCGGGGCGGTCCGCCCAGGTCTTCGAGCGGCCCCCGGCGCCGGCGGCCCAGGGCGTGCCGCCGTGGACGGTCGTCACCGCGTTCGGCATGGGCGCCGGCGTCGCGCTCGGCAGCGCCGTGATCGGCTGGCTGCTCGGCCGCGCCGGCCGCCGGCGGTGAACCGCCGCAGGCGGCCCTCCCGCGGGTGGCCCTCCGGCGGAGGCGGCGCTTGACCCTCCCCCGGGTGGCCCTCCGGCGGAGGCGGCGCCTGCCCCTCCCCCGGGTGATCCTCCGGCGGAGGCGGCCCTCCCGGAGGCGGCCCGGGGCGGGGGACGGGCCGCGGCGGGGGCGCCCCCGTCCGGCGGCCCGCGGCCGTCACCTGCCCGCGATCAGGCCGGCCACCCCGTCGAGGATGCGTGCCAGGCCGAAGGCGAGGGCGTGCGCGGGGTCGACCGCCCCCTGATGGGCCTGTCCCGCCGCCTCGCCCACCCGGGAGGCCACGGGAAACCTGGAGGCGTCCATGACCTTGTCGAGGACGGGCGCGCTCGCCAGCCACCACTCGGTCTCGCTCATGCCGGTGGCCTGCTGGACCTGGTCCAGGGACGCCCGGACCCGGGCGGTGCCCTCGACGTGGGTCAGGACCAGGGTGAGGACGGAGTCCATCTCCACGTCGGACAGGCCGATGCCGTCCAGGGGGCGCAGCTCGGCCTCGTACTTCAGCGAGGCGTTGGGGCCCAGCACCGGGCGGGCGCCGACGAGCTGCAGCATCCAGGGGTGCCGCCGGTAGAGGTCCCAGTTGCGGGCGGCGACGAACTCCAGCGCGCCCCGCCAGCCGCCCGGCCGCGAGGACGGCTCGTCCACGTCCGCGTAGAGCTCCCCGTAGGCGGTGTCCACCATCAGGTCGGTCAGCTCGGTCTTGCCCGGCACGTGCGTGTAGAGCGACATGGTGCCCACCCCCAGCCGCTCGGCGACGTGGCGCATGGACAGGGCGTCGAGCCCTTCGGCGTCGGCGATGCCGATGGCGGCGTCGACGATCGCGCGCACCGTCAGGCCGGACCGTCCCGGCTTGGTGTGCGAGCCCCACAGCAGCGCCAGGCTGCGCGCCGGATCCGCTTCGGACCCCTTTTTCCCACTCACCGGAACGAACTCCCCACCTTCGTCGTCGGCCTCCATCGTAGCCATCTCGTATCGTGTACGGTACAACGTACGGTAGAGTCTGCGGCCGCGGGCGTCCGGCAGGGCCGGACCGCCGGGACGGGAGGGTGACAGTGACGGAGAAGGGCGCCGCCATCACGGCGCAGGGTGTGCGCAAGAACTACGGGGACCCGGGCGGCGCGGGTCTGAACGGTTTCGACCTGCACGTGGCCGAGGGCACCGTCTGCGGGCTGCTGGGCCCCAACGGGGCGGGGAAGACGACGGCCGTGCGGATCCTGGCCACCCTGCTGGAGATGGACGCGGGGCGGGCGAGCGTGGCCGGGTTCGACGTCCGCACGCAGGGGCGCCGGGTCCGCGAGCGCATCGGGCTGGTGGGGCAGTACGCCGCGGTCGACGAGGTCCTCACCGGCCGGCAGAACCTGGTGATGTTCGGCCGGCTGAACCGGCTGCCTGCCGCGGCGGCCCGGCGGCGGGCGGACGAGCTCCTGGAGCGGTTCTCGCTCACCGGGGCCGCGGGCCGGCCGGTGGGCGGCTACTCCGGCGGCATGCGCCGCAGGCTCGACCTCGCCGCGAGCCTGGTCGTCTCGCCGCCGGTGCTGTTCGTGGACGAGCCGACGACGGGGCTCGACCCGGCGGCCCGGCAGGAGGTGTGGGACGCCGTGCGCGAGCTGGTGGACGCCGGCACCACCGTGCTGCTGACCACGCAGTACCTGGAGGAGGCGGACCGGCTGGCGGACCGCGTCTGCATGCTCGCGCAGGGCCGGGTCGTCGCGGAGGGCACCCCCGACGAGCTCAAGTCCGGCCTCGGCGGCGACCGCATCGACCTCGTGCTCTCCGGCCCGGCGGACACCGCGGCGGCCCTGCCGGTGGCCGCCCGGATCGCCTCCGGGGAACCGCACGTCGACGCCGCCGCCCACCGGATCGGCATCCCCGTCGCCGAGCGCGTCAGGGCGCTGGTCCGGCTCGCGGCCGCGCTGGACGAGGCGGGCATCGAGCCGGAGGACATCACCCTGCGCCGGCCGACCCTCGACGAGGTCTTCCTCCACCTGCCGGCCTCCGCCGCGCGGGCCGGGGCACCGCCGGGCGGGGC